>CAVIFH010000261.1:0-3488 GCA_963641615.1 bacterium
ACAGCTCCCCCTGGGGAGGAGCCAGCCGCTGCGGCGGGGAAATGTCAATCTTCGGTGTAAAAATCGTCCAGAGAACAATTTGAGGCTTTGCAGAGGATGCAGGCAGTGGAGATGCGGCAGTCCCCCGCGGGCTTCGATATCCTCAATGGTCCGCTTGGGCACACCGGACAGCTCGGACAGGGCGCGAACGGAAAGACCGGCAGCAGAACGGAGCTGCTTAAGCTTCAGCATCTTCATCCTCCATGAATGCGCTAACGAGATTCAGAACGAGGGACAGAACGGACAGCCCAAAGGAAACCCAAAGCAGCGGGTTACAGCTTTTCTTGCGAATGGCAGTGATCAGATTGCTCAGGCAGGCAATGTAAATGCAGAGGCTACCGGAGATGTTTTGCAAGAATTTCTTCAACATTGTATTTCCTCCTTTTGATGATTGGCGGATTGCAGCGGATTGTGTATAATCGGGGCAGTCAGGCGGTGTTTCCACCGCCCGATTGCGGGGGATTACTTAAATAACTTGCAGATTAGGTAAGTAATAACCCCTGAGAGGATGTCCGTCAACATTTCAAGAAGGATTCCTATCCACCTGGATTTGTTGGCGGGCTTTTTTTCGTATAATAATGCTTGACATATACGGGCGTATATGATATATTATACCCAGAAAGGAGGTAAAGACGGTGAGCACAAAGAAAAAGAAGTGCGGCAACCAGATCGACAAGACAATTTCAATCATCAATCTGATCGCCGCAATCCTCAACATTGTAGCAATGACCCTTGCACTTGTTGAGAAACTAGCCGGCTAAGCTAGGAGCGGGGGATCCGCGCAAGCGCCTCCCCTTGCCTGTGCTCAATATATCACATTCCAAGCTCATCGTCAAATAAAAAATGGACGTCGCTTTTTATATCATTTCCACAATCAGCATCATTTTATCCGTCATTTCCATTGTTTTGACACTGAAGGGGAGAAAGTAACATGGCAGAGTACACCGCGCAGCAGAAGCACATCCGGAGCCATTATGTGCGTTTCCCGCTGGATCTGCGGCCGGAGGTGCTGGAGGAGTTCCGGCATGCCTGCGCCAGAAACGGGACGTCTCCGACAACGGAGATCAAGAAGTTCATTGCTGAGTACTGCGAAAAGAATGCTTGATTATTAATACCAGATCTGGCATTATATTAATGCCGGAACGGCAAATAAAACGCAGGAAAATGAACAGCGCTGCAAAGAAAAGAGCGGCAGCAAAGACAACACAATTCACACAATTGTCTTTGTTGCCGCGATCCTAAACCTGATTAAGTCAATCCTCGATATCATCGAAAAATTGACGTAACCAGCAAACACGGGAAGGGCGGAAACGCCCTCCCACAGGTTTACTATAGTACAAATTACCCGTCATGTCAATGAATTGGGAGAAATGGAGATAAAAATGATTATTTTTAAAGGTGACAAGGAGATCGTGGTGGAAGAGCGGCAGAACTGCTGGGTTATTTCCCGCAAAGTCGGCAAATTATCCATGGAATATAAAATTCCAAAGGATATTTGTGCCGATGAAGATGCTTTGCGGGCATACGTGGAAAAAGAAAGCCTGTTTTAGGAGCGGTATATGGAGGAAAAAAGAAAAACAAAAACCTCATCCGCGGTAAAGAATCGCTACAACAACCGTGTGTATGGGTCAGTTATTGTCCGAATCCCGAAAGAAATGGCGGAGGCGTTTAAGGAAAAATGCACCGCAGCAGGGATATCGCAGGCACAGGTCATAAAAAAGGCAATTGAAGAATTTCTGAGTGAACAGGAGAAAGAAAACAGGTCATGGGAGAAAAATTAAAGATGGCGCGTATTGCCGCCGGACTGACACAGTCGCAGCTTGCGCAGGCACTGGGGTGCCTGCCGAAGGATGTAAGCCGATGGGAAAACGGCCATGTGGAACCAGGTGTATTGACGGCGAAAAAAATCGCGGAAGTCCTGAAGTGCCGGATTGACGACATCGTATAAATCTTTTCCATTGCCTATTATTAAAAAGGGGGTGGCCGCAGTGCCTGATATGAAGCAAATTCACGATTTCACCGTCAAATGGTGCGACAAATTCAGAGACCAGAAAATCAGCTATGTTGAACTGGTGGATCATTATATGGCGGACGATTGTGACGCTCTCGGTTTCAAAATGGACTGCGGCCATGCCTTCTCTGAAAAATACGGCTCTGCTTCCGGCAATACCATGGAATTGGATAGAATCATTGACAGTGTTGATGATATTCCTTTGCTCGGCTCGGCAATCTACTCCCGGTGGCGGTACTTTAATTACTGGGCTGATTCCGGAGAAGAGATTCTCGAACCCGAGAACCGAGCATGGTTCATATTGGCGCTGGGCAGGCTTGCCGTTCTCACCGGAGAAAATCCGTTTATCTTTCAGGGAGAACCCCAAAAGATTCGTATTGTATCTAACCGTGTCTGCTGCGGCCCGGAGCCCAAAGCCGGGGATGAAGTCGAGCAGCGTCTTACAATCAATACGAAGGGTCAGGTCTGGTTCTCTGCATACAATTACGGAGAAGGGGCCGGACATTATCAGAAGGCAAGGAGCAGTTTTTTTAGGGTAGAAAAAGCCATTGCTGACAATGTTCTGCAAAAAATAGCCGGGTATTTCTCCGATGAATATAACGAGCTCTTCGATGCCGATACCGGAAATTGGGTAATGGAAATTACAAACACCGAAGGCTCGGTCTACAGATTCAGGGGGTCATTGTGCGCCCATTTTGAGGCGGATGGCACAGACCTTTCCGACATGGTGCGTGATGCCTTAGGCATGGATGACTTATATGTGTTTGATGGGAACCGCAAGCCGGATCGGGTTGACCGCGTCACCATCGATTATCACCGCATTACCAAAATCAAGCCGGAGGTTATCCAGGAGGGTGTCTCCTGGGATTATGTAACATGGGACTATACGGAAAAATTGGTGATTGACCGGGAAAGTGAAACCCTGGTGCATATCCAGAATATCGGCAGCGGCTGCGCGGTATCCCGGAAATACCATGTTCAGGACGGAATCGAAAGCTTGCTTGATGATATCGATGCCGAAAGCCTCTTCGGCACGATTGAAGGGAACCCGGAGGATGTAGTTGAAAATCCGCTGGAGACGCGAGACTACACCATTATGGTGGATTTTCAAAAGAGACCCCAGCGCGTGATTCAGGGAACATACGATAAGAGGGCCCTGCCGGAATTCTGGAATGATTTTGCCGACTCCATACGGCAGTTTATGTATTTCTATGGCATGGGCGAAATCCTTGATCCGACAGTCTACAGGAAGGTAAAGCGCCGCAGTCGGGATTACATATACTGCAGCGTAGAATTTGAAGAGGGATGCAAAAGCTACTATTACATCGCCGATGAGGACGATATTTCCGTTGGCGATGATGTGATTGTTCCTGCCGGATGGGATAATCGCCAGGCTGCTGCGCTCGTCGTAAAGGTGGAGTATTTTGCGGAAGAGGAT
>CAVIFH010000262.1:0-3483 GCA_963641615.1 bacterium
GAACACTAGAACCTGAATCTAGCGAGTCTACCAATTCCACCACTCGCCCATATTCCGCTGAACCTCACCGGAACAGGTTGTATTCTATCACCTCTATGCGGATTTGTCAAGCTTTTTCTAAGGCAACACCGCACAATTCGTCTGCGGCCAAAATCTTTCAGCAATCGCTCTTGTCTCATTGTACGGTGCTGCCCTAAAAAGCAGCCACATCCCGGCGGAAAAAACGAATAGGTTGCAATTAAGTGCCGGAGCAGATATAATGAGGCAGTCAAAACCGCTCCGACGGAACAGGAGGACGTCATATGCTTACAAAACAGGAGTTTCATTCTCTGGCAGATCAGGGAATCTGCCTGCTGGACGGCGCAACCGGCTCCAATCTGATGCTCGCGGGCATGCCGAAGGGATGCTGCGCGGAAAAATGGATCCTTGAGCATCCGGAGGCGATCATCAAACTGCAGCGGGCATACCGGGACGCGGGTTCGCAGATCCTCTATGCCCCCACCTTTCAGGCCCAGCCCTTTGCCCTCGAAAAAGAGGGGCTGGCAGATCAGACGGAAAAAATCAATGCATCCCTGGTCGCTCTCTCCCGGGAGGCGGCGCCGGACTGCCTGATTGCCGGTGACCTGGCTACCATGGCCGCAAGCTTCGACAGCTGGGACCCGGATAACTTCGACGCCATGGTAGAAGCCTACCGGCGGCAGATCCACGGCTTGATCGACGGCGGCGTCGACCTGCTGGTGGGCGAGACACTGCTGTATGACCAGGAGGCGGAGGCAATCCTCACAGCGGCGGCGCTGGAGGGGGCAGAATGCGCCATGTTCACCTTTACCATGCAGCCGGACGGGTCCCTCTTTACAGGGGCTGATGCGGGAAAGGTGCTCTGCGAGCTGGAAAAGGCGGGAGCTGCCGCCGTCGGCTTTAACTGCGTCCCCGCGGACATGATGACACCCCATCTGGTCAGCAAGCTGAGGCGGTATACTTCCCTGCCCCTCATCTGCAAGCCCAACGCGGGAAACCCCGTGATCAACCAGGATGGCATCGCGCAGTACAGCCTCTCCCCTGAAGATTTCACGGAAATCATGAAGCAGTGCGCCGCCAACGGAGCCGGCTTCCTCGGGGGATGCTGCGGCACCAATCCCGGCTTTATCGCGTCACTGAAGCAGGCCCTGAAATAAACACAGAGAGGATGTTTGCACATGAACGACCGGATTCATCTGTATGTCTGCCGAAAGAACATCTTTACGTGGCTGACCGCAATTCTGCTTGGCTACTCCGTGATTGCCAGGATTGTTGTATTCGGTTTTACCTCTCACGCAGGCACCGTCGGCTTCTGGGGGCAGATCATGCTGCCCATTGGGGCGACGCTGCTGTATCTGTTCATCATTCTGGCAGACGGAGAGGAATGCTTCTTTAAAACCACCATTGCCGTCGGCATGATGGCTCTTTACGGCGGAATCTGCGTGACCCACGCCATCCGCGGGAAGCTGTACATCGGTCTTTTCTTTGTAGCACTGCTCTTTTTTACCCTGATTTACGGGGAGATCGTATCCGGAAGCCGCAGGCAGCTCATCTGGTGCCTGCCGATTCTCATGCTCTCGGTGCTGGGGGCGGTGCTGTACAACAACCGTCCTGCGATCTGGCGGCGGGACTGGGGAATCCTCCTGCGCATCCATGCGGACATTGTGGTGCTTCTCGCGTGCACGCTGATGTCCTTCGGCATCCGGGTGCACCCCCTCGGGCAGTACCACCGCAGATGGGGAGACAGGAGCGACGGCCGCAGGCTCCGTTCTCTCGCGCCCATGGACCAGGTTTCCCCCTATATCATGGTAAACCGCAACACCGCGACAAACTCCTTCGAAGAGGCCTTTGAGATCACCAATGCGGACCGCTACATCCGCCAGAAGCGGCGGGAAGGCCTGACAAACTTCGGCATTATGCATGTTTTCCTTGCCTGCTACTGCCGCACCATCGCAAAATACCCCGGGCTGAATCGCTTTATTTCCGGCCAGAAGGTCTATTCCCGTGGGGAAGACATTCAGTTCTGCCTCACGATCAAGAAGGAAATGAGCACCAATGCCCCGGAAACCATCGTCAAGGTTCACCTGTCCCCAAAGGACACAGCCTATGACGTATACCGCAAGCTGAATGCCGAGGTTGAAAAGGCCAAGGCAGCCCCCCTGGACTCCGGCTTTGACAATACGGCTCACGCCCTGACGCTGGTGCCCGGTGTATTCCTGAAATTTCTGGTCTGGCTGCTGAAAACGATGGATTATTTCGGAATGCTGCCGAAATTTCTTCTGGAAATAAGCCCCTTCCACGGAAGCATTTTCTTCACCTCCATGGGCAGCCTGGGCATTCCCCCCATCTATCATCACCTGTACGATTTCGGAAACATGCCCGTATTCGGCTCCTTCGGCTGCAAGCGCCGGGCAGCGGAGGTGCAGGAGGACGGAACGATCCTCTTGAAAAAATACATTGATTTCAAATTTACGATGGACGAGCGGATCGTGGACGGATTCTATTACGCGGCGTTCTTCAAGTACTACCGCAGGCTCATTGCGAATCCCGGCATTCTCGATACCGCCCCGGAAGAAATCTGCCCGGACATCGACTGAGGTAATATTATGCTGCAATCCATTCTTTCATTCCTTGCGCCGAATCACCCCTGGCGCGACAGGATTCGATATTTTCCCTCCATCACCTCCACCAATGACGTGCTCAAAAAGCTCGCCGCGGAGGGAGCGCCCCAGGGCACAGCCCTTGTGGCCGGAAGCCAGACCGGCGGGCGCGGCAGGATGGGCAGGACCTTCCTCTCCCCTCCGGAAACGGGGATCTACATGAGCGTACTGCTTCGGCCGGAGTGCAGTCCATTGGAGCTGATGCACCTGACCTGTGCCTCCGGCACCGCGGCATGCGACGCTATCGAAGGCGCCATTGGCCTCCGTCCGGGGATCAAATGGGCCAATGACATCGTATTCGAGAAGCGGAAGCTTGCCGGGATCCTCACCGAAATGGGGCTCCGGGCAGATGGTCTGGTTTCGTATGCAATCATCGGCATCGGCATTAACTGCTGCCAGCAGCCTGAGGATTTTCCGCCGGAAATCCGAAGCTTCGCAGGCTCCCTTGCCATGGCCGCCGGGAAAGAAGTTGACCGCTTCGCCGTGGCAGCGCACATGATTGAGGCTTTCGCAGACATGAACTGCCGCCTTCTTCCGGAAAAGGACAAAATCATGCAGGAATACCGCCGCGACTGCATTACCATCGGTCAGGAGGTTCGAGTCCTGCGTTCGGAGGATTCCCGTCAGGGAAAGGCACTGGATGTGGACAATGACGGTGCTCTGATGGTGCAGTACTCCGACGGAACCATACAGCATGTCAATTCCGGAGAGGTCAGTGTACGGGGCCTGTACCAATACGCCTGATTCTCCTCTGCTTTTTTGCTTTTCTCTGTGCGGGCGTACTCTCCCCGAGCGACAGCGAGGG
>CAVIFH010000263.1:0-3480 GCA_963641615.1 bacterium
GACCATGGAGGGACTTGTGCAGATGCTCCTCATCGGGACGATCAACGGTCAGGACATTGCCCTCGACCTTCAAAATCATGTCCGGATGAAAAGTATAGGTCAGGGAGCCCTTCGGCCCCTTCACGGTGACGACATTGCCCTCGGCAATATCAACCGTGCAATTTGCCGGAATAATGACCGGCTTTCTACCAATTCTAGACATTTCCGAATCCTCCTTACCAAACGAAGGCCAGGACTTCGCCGCCGATATGCAGCTCGCGAGCCTTCTTGTCGGTCATAACACCCTTGGAAGTGGAAACGATGGCAATACCCAGGCCCTTGAGAACCTTCGGCAGATCTTCTGCGCCTGCGTAAATTCTCAGACCAGGCTTAGAAACGCGGCGCAGTCCGGAGATGACAGCCTGCTTCTTTGCCAGGTACTTGAGCGTGATGTGAATAACGCCCTGATTTCCATTGTCAACAATGGTGTAGGCCTTGATGTAGCCCTCGTCCAGAAGAATCTGAGCAATGGACTTCTTCAGGTTGGATGCGGGAACATCCACGCTTTCGTGCTTTGCAGTGCTGGCATTCCGAATGCGGGTCAGCATATCTGCTACGGGATCGGTGATTTGCATGTTAATATCCTCCTTATAGAAGTTACGGACTTAATCCGTGAAGACACGGGGGTATCCGGGGAATGCGAAGCGCCGCAGCACTTCCATCTTCCCGGGACTTCCCGAATCTTTTTTACATTAGAAACTCGACCTTACCAGCTTGCCTTGCGGACACCGGGAATCTGACCCTTGTAGGCCAGCTCACGGAAGCAGATACGGCATACACCGTAGTCGCGCAGATAAGCATGCGGTCTGCCGCAGATCTTGCAGCGGTTATAGTGCCGGCTGGAGAACTTTGGCTCAGCCTGCTGTTTCAGGATCATTGACTTCTTGGCCATGTTGAAATCCTCCTAATCAAGCGTTGAAGGGAGCACCCAGCTGGGTAAGCAGCTCTTTGGCTTCCTCATCATTGGCGGCTGTGGTGCAGATGCAGATATCCATACCACGAATCTTGTCCACCTTATCGTACTCGATTTCGGGGAAAATCAGCTGTTCCTTCAGGCCAAAGGCATAGTTGCCGCGGCCGTCGAAGGAATTGGGGCTGATGCCGCGGAAGTCGCGGACACGGGGCAGCGCTACGCTGAACAGGCGGTCCAGAAACTCGTACATTTTCTCGCCGCGCAGCGTAACCTTTACACCGACGGTCTCGCCTTCACGAACCTTGAAGTTTGCAACGGACTTGCGTGCCTTGCAGGTTACAGGCTTCTGGCCGGTAATCGCAGCGATATCCTTGCAGATTGCCTCAATTTCCTTTGCATTGTTCTTGCTGTCGCCGCAACCGACGTTCACAATCACCTTGTCCAGCTTGGGGATCTGCATAACGCTCTTGTAGCCGAACTTCTTGTTCAGAGCGGGAGCGATTTCAGCAACATATTTTTCTTTTAATCTGCTAGCCATAATCAATCTCTCCTCTCTCAGATTTCGGCGCCGCACTTGCGGCAGATGCGGGTCTTCTTGTCGCCCTCGACCTTATAGCCGACGCGAACACCCTTGTTGCACTTGGTGCAGAACAGCGCAACCTTGCAGGAGCGGATGGGGGTCTCGCGCTTGACAATGCCGCCCTCTTCGCCCTGACGGCGAGGCTTGGTGTGGCAGGTGGCCACATTGACCTTCTCTACGATTACCTTGTTCTCTGCAGGCATAGCCACAAGGACCTTGCCCTTTACGCCCTTGTCCTTGCCGGACAGGACAATAACGGTATCATTTTTCTTAATGTTCATTCCTTCGGTTCCCCCTTAAATGACTTCGGGAGCGAGGGAGAGGATCTTCATGAAATCCTTCTCACGCAGCTCACGTGCCACCGGTCCAAAGATACGGGTACCTCTGGGGTTCTTGTCTTCCTTGATGATTACTGCGGCGTTCTCATCAAAGCGGACATAGCTGCCGTCCTCACGACGGACGCCCCGCTTGGTACGGACAATCACAGCCTTGACGACCTCGCCCTTCTTCACCGTGCCGCCGGGAGCAGCCTTGCGAACGGAGGCAACAATCACATCGCCGATGTTGCCGGTCTTGCGCTTGGAGCCGCCCAGAACGCGGATGCAGTGAATTTCCTTGGCGCCGGTATTGTCGGCAACCTTCAGATAACTTTCCTGCTGAATCATTTATGCCGACCTCCTTACTTCGCCTTTTCGATGATCTTAATGAGTCTCCATCTCTTGTCCTTGGACAGGGGACGGGTCTCCATCACTTCAACGGTATCGCCGATGCCGCACTCGTTATTCTCGTCATGCGCCTTCAGCTTGTATGTCCGCTTCATGATCTTCTTATACAGAGGATGCTGAACGCTATCCTCGATTGCAACCACAATGGTCTTGTCCATCTTATCGGAGACAACCTGACCAATTCTGGTTTTGCGGAAAGCTCTGGTATTTTCAGTCATAATCGCTTACCTCCTCAGACGTTGGTCTCTTTCTCACGAATAATGGTTTTGATGCGGGCAATGTCCTTTTTAACGGCATTTAAGCGCATGGGGTTATCCAGCTGATTGGTTGCATGCTGCATTCTCAGCATAAACAGATCCTTCTTCAGCTCCTCAAGCTTCTTGCCGAGTTCCTCTGCGGACATGTTCTTGAGTTCCTTTGCCTTCATCATTATTCACCACCAATCTCAGTTTCGACTTCCTTGGCGATGATGCGAGTCTTGATAGGCAGCTTATGCTGAGCCAGACGCAGAGCCTCATGAGCAACATCCTCTGCTACTCCGCCGATCTCGAACATCACCTTCTGATTCTTAACGACTGCGACCCAGCCTTCGGGAGCGCCTTTACCGGAACCCATACGGGTGCCCAGGCCTTTCTTTGAATAAGGCTTGTCAGGGAAAATCTTGATCCAGACCTTGCCGCCGCGCTTGGTGTAGCGGGTCATGGCAATACGGGCTGCTTCAATCTGGTTTCCGCTGATCCAGCCCGGCTCCAAAGCCTGAATACCAAAGTCACCATAAGTGACCTTATTGCCGCGGGAGGCAGCACCGGTCATACGACCGCGCTGAACCTTGCGGTACTTTGCTCTTTTCGGCATCAGCATTAGCGGTTACCTCCTTCTGTACGGTTGTAGGGACGGTCACCGCTGCGGCGCTCACGACGCTCGCCATTGTTTCCGCGGCGCTCACCATTTCCGCGGCGCTCGCCGTTTCCGCGGCGCTCACGGCGCTCACGAGGAGCGGGTTCCGGGGCAGCTGCGCGCAGTGTGGTGTTCAAAATCTCGCCCTTGTAAATCCAAACCTTTACGCCGATGCGGCCGTAGGTTGTAGCAGCCTCAGCAAAGCCGTACTCGATATCGGCGCGGATGGTCTGCAGAGGGATGGTGCCCTCATGGTAGCTCTCGGTACGGGCAATTTCTGCTCCGCCCAGACGGCCGCCGCAGGTAACCTTGATGCCCTTTGCGCC
>CAVIFH010000264.1:0-3463 GCA_963641615.1 bacterium
TTTACCGGCATGCGGCTGTTCCACCACTGATTCACTTTTTGTTTGGGGGAATTCACATGAAAATCATGGTTGTAGGCGGCGGCGGCCGTGAGCACGCCATCATCAAGAAACTGAAGGGAAACAGAGCCGTTACGGAAATTTATGCTTTGCCCGGAAACGGCGGCATTGCCGCAGATGCCGCATGCGTCAATATCAGCGCAACGGACATTGCGCAAATTACAGCTTTCGCCAAGGAAAACCATATTGACTATGCTGTCGTTGCACCCGATGATCCCCTGGTGCTGGGGGCCGTGGACGCACTGAATGAAGTCGGCATTCCATGCTTTGGGCCAAAGGCGAATGCAGCCATCATTGAGGGAAGCAAAATTTTCGCGAAAAATCTCATGAAAAAATACGGCATTCCCACTGCCTCCTATGAGGTCTTTCACGACAAGGAATCTGCGCTGCAGTATCTGCAGACCGCCCCAATTCCAACCGTAATCAAAGCAGACGGGCTTGCTCTCGGCAAAGGCGTGATCATTGCGCAAACCCGTCAGGAAGCACTTGACGCGGTGCAGTCCATGATGGGCGACAGAGTCTTCGGAAAAAGCGGAGAAAACATCGTCATTGAGGAGTTTTTAACCGGTCCCGAAGTTTCCGTCCTTGCATTTACCGACGGTAAAACAGTCAGGCCGATGGTATCCAGCATGGATCACAAGCGGATCGGAAACAACGATACCGGGCTGAACACCGGCGGCATGGGCACCATCGCCCCCAATCCGTACTACACGCCGGAAATTGCGAAGCAATGCATGGAGGAGATTTTCCTTCCAACCATTTCTGCCATGAATGCGGAAGGACGCACCTTCACCGGCTGCCTGTACTTTGGACTGATGCTTACCCAAAACGGGCCAAAGGTAATTGAGTATAACTGCCGCTTTGGTGATCCTGAGACACAGGTTGTTCTCCCGCTTCTGGAAAGCGACCTGCTCACGATAATGCAGGCTACAACCAACGGCACCCTTGCGCAGACGGAGGTCCGCTTTTCCGATAAATATGCATGCTGTGTGATCTGGGCATCCGGCGGTTACCCTGTCAGTTATAAAAAAGGATTCGAAATTACCATGACCGAGGAGGCCGCTGCCCACACCTATATTGCCGGTGCAAAATTGGCAGACGGAAAGCTTGTCACTTCCGGCGGCCGCGTATCCGGCACAACAGCAATTGCTGACAGTCTGGATGCGGCCATTGCCGAGGCGTATCGCATCAGCGACGGGGTACAATTTGAAAATGCCTACCGCCGGACCGACATCGGCCAGCGTGCGTTGAACGCCTTACGATAAATTCTGGAGGAATCAAAATGGTATACCGCGTTTTTTCTGAAAAAAAGCCAGGTCTTGCACCGGAGGCAGCAAGTCTCCTGTCGGACTGCCGTTCCTTTCTTAACATCAAGGGAATTCACCGCCTTCGCATTCTGAATCGATATGATGTGGAAAATATTGATGAAGCGCTCTTTAACTATGCACGCACTGCTGTTTTCTCTGAGCCGCAGCTGGATTACGTATCCGATGACGTGGATCTAAGCGACGCGGATGTCGTATTTGCCGTTGAGCCTCTGCCTGGGCAATTTGATCAGCGGGCAGATTCTGCCGCCCAGTGCATCCAACTCTTAAGCCAGGGTGAGCGTCCGACCGTACGCAGTGCGAAGGTGTATGCACTGTACGGAAAGCTGACCCAGGCAGATGTAGATGCCATTAAGCACTATGTGATCAATGCCGTAGAATCAAGAGAGGCGTCCCTGGAAAAGCCCCAGTCGCTGCACACCGTATACACAGCTCCGGAATCCGTTGCCACAGTGAATGGTTTTATCGAATTATCAGAAGACGGCCTGGCGGAGCTTTTAGAGCGGCTTGGTCTGGCTATGGACATCGATGATCTGAAATTCCTGCAGACCTATTTCCGGGATCAGGCACACAGAGACCCAACAATCACAGAAATCCGCGTCGTGGATACCTATTGGTCCGACCACTGCCGCCATACAACCTTCTCCACCCATATGGATGAAATCGACATTCAGGACAGACTTGTTCAGAACGCCTATCAGCGCTATCTGAAGGCACGGAGTGAAGTTTATGGTGAGCAGGCAGCTTCTGCCCGTCCGCAGACGCTGATGGACATTGCAACCCTCGGAACGAAGGTACTTAAAAAGCGGGGGATGCTGCCGAATCTGGACGTCAGTGAGGAGATCAACGCCTGCTCCATCCATGTCCCCGCAGTGATTGACGGGCAGCTTGAAGACTGGCTGCTCATGTTTAAAAACGAGACACACAATCATCCGACGGAAATCGAGCCCTTCGGCGGTGCTGCCACCTGCATTGGCGGATGCATTCGCGACCCGCTCTCCGGACGCGCCTATGTGCATCAGGCGATGCGCGTCACCGGCGGCGGAGATCCAAGAGTCAGCCTCGAAAACACCCTGGCAGGCAAGCTGCCGCAGAGAAAGCTCGCCGTAACCGCCGCCGCGGGATATTCCTCCTATGGCAACCAGATTGGTCTTGCCACCGGTCACGTAGCCGAACTGTACCACGAAGGATATATTGCAAAGCGTTTGGAGTGCGGCGCCGTTGTGGCAGCCGCCCCTGCCTGCAACGTCCGCCGGGAGGAGCCGGCTCCCGGTGACATCGTTATCCTGCTTGGCGGCCGCACCGGGCGAGACGGAATCGGCGGCGCAACCGGCTCTTCCAAGAGCCATAATTCCAAGTCGCTTCAGACGATGGCCTCTGAAGTGCAGAAGGGAAACGCACCGGAAGAACGCAAGCTTCAGCGGTTATTCCGAAACGCGGACGTTACCCGGCTGATCAAACGCTGCAATGACTTTGGTGCAGGCGGCGTCTGCGTAGCTGTCGGTGAGCTTGCCCCTGGACTGAAAATAGATCTGGATGCCGTAAGGAAAAAATATGAAGGACTGGACGGCACCGAGCTTGCGATTTCCGAATCACAGGAACGAATGGCTGTTGTGGTCGCCTCTGAGGATGCGGATAAGTTTATTGCTGCCGCACACGCAGAAAATCTGGAGGCCTATCCGGTTGCCGTTGTTACCGACGACGCGCGGATGGTCATGACCTGGAAAGGGAAAGAAATTGCGAACCTGAGCCGCGCTTTTCTGGACACAAACGGTGCCACGAAGCATACCCATGTTGCAGTCCAAAATAAGGACAGAAGTGCTTTGGATGCCCCCCTGTTCCATTCTTTACGCCAGATGGCCTCTGATCTGAAAACTGCCAGCCGCCGGGGACTTGTGGAACGATTCGATGGCTCTATCGGCGCAGGCTCTATATTGATGCCTTTCGGCGGACGGACACAATCCACACCCGCCCAGGCAATGGCCGCCCTCTTCCCTACCCTTCCCGGACAGCACACCGATCAGGCGAGCGTAATGGCATGGGGCTGCGATCCTGACCGACTGAGCATTGATCCCTACATC
>CAVIFH010000265.1:0-3458 GCA_963641615.1 bacterium
ATCGGGCAGGCTGGCCGGAGTCTGTGTGCCTAAGCCCCCTGAAGGTGATGGTGATCTCCCGCAGCTTGTGCATGAGCTTTTCAGGCTTTATCAGACGAAGCGTATTTTTGCGGCTGAAAAAGTGCGTCAGCATCACAATAAATGAAATGCCGGAGCCGATAGCGGTTGCGAGACCTGCGCCGTAGATACCCATATCGCAGGTGAATACAAAGAAATAATCGCCGAAGACATTGAAAATACCGCCGGACAGCACACCGATTGTCGCAAGTCCCGGATTGCCGTCATTGTGCAGGAACGCCGCCAGCATCTGATTGAACAGGAATAACGGGAACACATATTTGATGGGTCGCATATATTCCTGCGCCATCACAAGCAGCGCTTCATCCGCCCCGAAGAAGGTCAAGATGGGGCGCTCGAAGCACATGACCCCGATCCATGCCAAAATGGATAAGACCACCGCACCGATCACCGATGATGTAAAATACTGATTTTCGCTTCCGTCACACTTTTCGCTTCCGCGCTTTGTGCTGAAGATAACGCTGCCGCCGATGCCCATCAAAAGGCCAAGGCTGTAGATGATGTTCCAGACCGGCGCGACGACCGCCAGTGCCGCCGTTCCCTGCGGGCCGTGGTACTGCCCGACCATCGCTGTGTCTACGATGGAATAGACCGATGTGATCATAGCGCTGCCAAAAGCAGCCGACAGGTACCTGAAGTACACCGGTTTAATCTTGCCGTTCAGAAAATCCATGTTGCATTCCTCCTTTTCGCATGAAAAAAAGCCAGGCAAGAAACAGACATTTCAGTCTGTCTCTTGTCCGGCTGTCGTTTCTCTGAACAACTCGCCCTCCGAGCGAACGACGGAGTTATATCATGCTTCACAGGAAAGGTCAAGAGGTTTCAAATAATAGATTCGTATCTTTTCTATCTTTTCTATGAACCGTACTACAACGATTACCGCGAAAAAAGCGACCGGCTGCATGAGCTGATGACCATACAGCGCAACTATCAGATGGCGATGCAGCCGCAGCAGCCGAAACACGGACGAAAGCATGAGCAGGAGCGGTAAAAAACAAAATGCCGCCAGAAGCGGCGGCATTTGCGGACGGTCAATCCGTCTGATCTTCACTTGTTTCGGTCAGCAGCTCTATGAACTCTGCCGGGGCGTACACGGGGATCGGCGCTTTGCTGTAATCCTTCGCGTTCCGCGTCACGATGCAGTCTGTACCGGAGCGCATCGCTGTTTCGACCATCACGGCATCCTCAAAATCGGAAATCTCCGCTGAGATCGCCTTGCGGATGTCCAACGCCGTGGTGTCCAGCAGACCGAACAACGCGCAGAGCTTTGTCAGAACGTCGCGGGTTGCTTTGTCGCTGTGCGTTTGCCGGTGTGTCAGGTAGTAAATATCCGTGATGGCTTTCGCCGTCAGGAAGCCTTCAAACTGCCGGTTGGCGCAGAGCAGGAAAATCGACTGTGCATCCTTGCAGAACGGTTCGCGGCTTTGCAGCGCGTCCACGATGACACAGGTATCTATGACAGATCTCATATCCGGTTCAGCCTTTCTTCCTTCGCTTCCTCCAACGTCACATCAGCCGGAAGAATCCCAAACAGGGACTTGGCAATGTCCACTCTGTCCTGATGGGGATTGGAGAGCTTGGCGACAACCTTGCCGTTGCGAGTGATGAAAATATCCTCCGTCGCTGCAAGCAGAAGATACTTTCCGAGGTTGCTTTTCAGTTCCGTCGCAGTAATCGACATAATCTGGTTCCTCCCTTCGTGATTTGGTTCATCTTTATTATATCCGAATCGGACGAAACATGCAACCAGTTCGTGCGAAATAATTCGCGAACCGTCCGATAACTTTCTGTGACTGGAACGGAGCAAATGCCCCTATCGAAAGCGCACAGAACGCACCGAAGAGACTTACCCATACCGCAATACCACCCGTTCCCCAAGCGGAGCGCATAGGGCGAAAAAAGCCCGAAAATGATACCGAGATTTACAGTTTGACCGTCTGCCGGAGCGTGACGCTTTGGCGACAGACAGGAGCGTGAAAATGCCGAGAATGAACAAGCAGCGGCGGCTGGAATGGTCTTTCTTCCTCGACCACCGAAACCGCATTTCCTACAATCCCCTTTGCCGTGGGTGCGTCCACGGCTGCAAGCAGAGCTTCCGGACAATCGTTGTTCTTTGCCCGCATTACTGGTCAAAACGCTGGAAACCGTCCGACTGAGGGCTGTCACGATTCGTTATACCCCTAATTCCCACGAAGGAGGTGACATTCCATCACCAAGTACATGAGAGCGGATACCCGGCTGCCGCCGTATCTGCCATATCCCCGTTTCCTGCTGCAAACAGACCTGACCCAGACGGCGAAGCTGCTGTACGCGCTGCTGCTTGACCGGGCGACGCTCTCACAGGCAAACGGCTGGCTGGACGAGGGAGGCAGGATTTACCTTGTGTTCCCCATAGAGAAAATTGCCGCCGCGCTGGACAGAAGCTCCATGACCGCGAAAACCGCTCTTTCCGAGTTGGAGAACGCGGGGCTGATCGAGCGGCGCAGGAGCGGCTTTTCCAAGCCGAACCGCATCTATGTGAAGCTGCCGCCAGACGGGCAGAAAGCTTTCCAAGTGACAGACAGAAATCCTTCCTCCATTGGGACAGAAAACTGTCCGACTGATGGACAGAAAATTGTCCCTATGACGGAAAGAAAACTGTCCCCTAACAACCTGAGTAGTAGCAACCTGAATCAAAACCACCTGAGTAGAGAGAGTGAAGCGCCCGCCGCATACGGGCGATACGAGAATGTTTTCCTGACCGATACCGAATACGCCGAACTGCTGCGGGATTTTCACGACAGGCTGGACAGGCTCATT
The DNA here is from genome assembly GCA_963641615.1 of bacterium. Classification (GTDB taxonomy): domain Bacteria; phylum Bacillota; class Clostridia; order Oscillospirales; family Oscillospiraceae; genus Faecousia. The sequence continues at coordinate 2,878 of CAVIFH010000265.1, forward strand.
TCCGAGCTGTCCTCCTACATGGAATCCACGGGCAGAAGCTATCAGAATCATGCTGCCACCATCAGACGTTGGGCAGAGAACGATAAAGCAAAGGGTGTCCCAAAACAGGACATCCCCGACTACACCTGCAAGGAGGGAGAAAGCCTATGAACGGTTTTACCGATATTGTTTCCAAAGTGATGGAAATCAGACCCGACGAGGGCGATTATACCGGCGAGGACGGCTTGCTGTACTGCGGCAAGTGCCACACGCCGAAGGAAGCCTATTTTGAAGATGGTCACGCCGCCCTGTTCGGATGTGACCGGCATCCCACGAACTGCGCCTGTCAGCAAAAACGCTATGAGGAAAAGCGGTGGGCAGACCAGCAGCGCAAGCACGAGGACACCGTAAAGGAGCTGAAAAAGGACTGCTTTGACACGCCGAAGCTGCGGGAATGGTGCTTTGCACAGGATAACGGCGCGAATCCGCAGATGAAACACGCGAGATTTTACGCCAATCATTTTGACAAAATGCAAGCTGAGAATATCGGCTATCTGCTCTGGGGCAGCGTCGGGACGGGCAAGAGCTTTTTCGCCGCCTGT
>CAVIFH010000266.1:0-3455 GCA_963641615.1 bacterium
CAACACTGTCTCCCTCTGATCCGATTACAAGCACCGGGCAAGCAATCGCGGAGAGCTCATCATAGCAGTCAAAGGTCAGACATGCTTTCGCAAGGATGGCAAAGCGGGTATACTCTTCATCCGTAATGCCTGCGTTGGAGGAAATGAGAGTATCCCGGTAGGCCTCCAGCGTCGCCTCGGAATAGACGCAGTCCGCGAAGCTCTCAAGCAGCGAGGTTTCCTCGTGGGCTTCCGCCAGCGCGACCCAGTTTCCGATCACCTGGTTGGATGTGTCGTTTGCCTTGGCAAGGGTGGAGCCCAGAATCAGCTTATGCACCAGCTCCGGATAGTCAATCGCGATATACTGCGCAATCATGCCCCCTTGAGAGGCACCAAAAATATCGGCATTGGCGATACCAAGGGCCTTTATTGCCTTGGCTGTATCTGCCGCCATATCGCGCACGGTGTAACCATCTGTGATGTTCTTTGCCCGGTCGAAAAGGTACACCGTATACTCCTCGCTGAAGTCCGCATATGCGGCAGCGACCGCGTCCGCGGCGCTCATCACACTGTGCACGGACAGCCCCGGCAGAATCACAAAAACCTTCTCACCGGTGCCAAACGAAAAATAATCCATCTCCATCTCTCCTTCGGACACTGTCTGAATCGGGACCGCTGCGCTCGCACATACCGGTGCAATCACCCCAACAAGCAGAGCCATCACAAGCAAAAATAAAATATGTTTTTTCATCCTACACACCGCTTTCAAAATCTTGGGCGCATTATACCATAAACCTTGGGAACGTTCAACTGTTTATTGGGGCATCAGCGCGCAATTTATATGCCTGTTTCGTCGGATTTCCTGCCTCATGACAGGAAGCTGCCTTCACATAAGTGGTATTTCCGGCCGGAAATCACTGAATACCGACGCAGTTTACAAAATGAAAAGAGCGTCCTCAAGGGAATCAATCCCGCAAGAACGCTCTTTTTGGTACGCCAGAAGGGACTCGAACCCCCGACCTACTGATTCGTAGTCAGTCACTCTATCCAACTGAGCTACTGGCGCATACACATCATCGCTGAGTGCCTGCATATAATAGCACAATGGGTTCAAAAATGCAAGCATCTTTTTTTGAAATTTATATTTTTCCTAGCTGCCTATATATATTTTCTGAAGTGCTCCACATGCTTGACAATCTGTCATCACATCCTGTAAAATGGCTGCAAAAGGACATTCGGCACAGCGTGCGCGGTGCCGTCTGAAAAGGATCAAAAACATGGAACGCTATTCTCTTCCGGCTGATTTGCCGGAGCTCCTCATCCCCTGGTACAGGGAAAATCGCCGGGTGCTCCCTTGGCGTGAAACCGATGATGCCTACCATATCTGGCTCTCCGAAATCATGCTGCAGCAAACGAGAGTCGAGGCAGTAAAAAAATACTATTCCCGTTTCTTGGAAGTGCTGCCGAATGTACAGGCTCTTGCGGACTGCGACGATGACACGCTTTATAAGCTCTGGGAGGGACTTGGGTATTACAGCCGGGTACGCTGTATGAAAAAAGCAGCCCAAACAATCATATCCGCCTTCGGCGGTGTTTTCCCTCGCAGCTATGAAGAAATCCTCACGCTGCCGGGGATCGGGGAATACACTGCCGGTGCAATCGGCTCCATTGCTTTTGGACTGCCGACACCGGCCGTGGACGGGAACGTGCTGCGTGTGTGCTCCCGGCTGACGGATGACCGCTCCCCTATCGACACGGCGGATACGAAAAAGAAAGTACGAGATGCCTTAATTCCCCTGTATCCCCCGAACGCGGGAGAATTTACCCAAGCCCTGATGGAGCTTGGGGCAACGCTCTGCGGCCCCAATTTGGAACCGGACTGCGCAGGCTGCCCCTGCAAGGCCATTTGCCTCGGCTTTCAAAGAGGGACCGCGGCAAAACTTCCAACCCGTTCTCCCAAAAAAGAGCGGCGGCAGGAAGACAAAACCGTATTGATTATACGGTGCGGGGACTGCTATGCCCTGCGCAGGCGCGGAACAACAGGGCTTCTGGCCGGATTGTGGGAGTTTCCGAATGTGAGCGGGAAATTGTCCCCGGAGCAGGCTGTAAAAGCAGCTGAGCAGATGCATATCTCCATAAGCGGTCTGCTCCGGCAGTCGGAACGCAAACATGTTTTCACACATATTACATGGAATATGCGCGGCTACTATATGGAGGCAAAGGAGTGCTCCGGAGACTTTTACTGGTATACAGGTGCGGAAATTAACGCACAGGCCGCGCTGCCAACTGCATTTCGAAAATTTTGGGAGGAAATAAAAAATGTTTGACTACCACATGCATTCCCGTGTTTCCTTTGACGGCCATGACACCGGCGCGGCGCTTCTCCATGCCGCGGAAGCTGCCGGTCTAAAGGAAATTTGCTTCACCGACCATATGGATTATGTCCGTGGGGCGCAGCAGCAGAAAATGATATTCAGCCCGGATGCATACAGTGCGGAATATGACTGCCTGACTTCGTCGGTTTTAAAGATACGCCGCGGCGTGGAATACGGCCTGTATCCGGATAATCAGGAGCAGATGAAAGCGGATCTTGCGGTGAGAAATTATGACTTTGTACTGGGCTCCATTCATTTTGTCAATGATATAGATGTCTATTTCCGCGAATACTGGGAAGGCAAAACGATTTATCAGGCACAGCGGGAGTATTTTGAGGAAATGCTGGCATGCGTGCAGGTGCACGACGATTTTGACGTACTCTCTCACATGACCTATCTCCACAAGGGAACCGGAAGTCCGATCAAGACCCCTCTCCCCTATGAAGATCATAAGGAAATTATTGATGAAATTTTGCGCACTCTTGCGTGCAAGGGAAAAGGTCTGGAGATGAATACCAGCGGCGTAGACCGCTGCGGCGGTTATCTGCCTACAGCCGACTATTTCCGCCGCTTCCGCGAGCTTGGAGGTGAAATCGTCACCATCGGATCGGATGCCCACACCGCCGACCGTGTCGGCCAATACTGCTTTGAAGCATGCGGCATTCTGAAGGAAATTTTCGGGTATGTAAACACATTTGAGCAGCGGAAGCCAATTTTCCACAAGCTGTAATTCTCAAAGAGACAATCAGCACAAAATTTATTGCATCTTATTGCAAAATATGGTACGGTTCTGCACGTATCGGCAGTATATTTCCACTGTACCGCTTAAACAGCGGATACATCTAATAATATTATAACGGAGGAAAACATCCATGGACTTGAAAAAAGCCTCACTTGGCATCGAACTGGGCTCTACCCGCATCAAAGCAGTGTTAATCGATGAAAACCATATTCCGATTGCTTCCGGTGCCCACGATTGGGAAAACCGACTTGTCGACGGTATCTGGACCTATTCCATGGAGGATATCATCACCGGAATTCAGGACTGCTACGCAAAGCTAAAGCAAAACGTGCGGGAAAAATTCGGCGTTACCCTTACAC
>CAVIFH010000267.1:0-3447 GCA_963641615.1 bacterium
CCTATCATAGTATTGTTTCCTATCGAAACGTCAGCTCTTGCTGTAATATAGACTCCCCGATTCAAAAATACAGTATGTCCAATAGATACATTATAAGGGAAACTAATAATCGTATTTGGAAGTACATAAACAGAAGGATCACATTTTTTGAGAGATTTCTCATAAAAATAACTGCGTATTGCACAATCCGCTGTTGTGGAAGACAAAGCTGAAATACTCTGCTGTAACTTATGCCATTCTTCGGTTCCAGAAACCGTTCTATCAATTATACTTTTATAAAAGGAAATTTTCATCCTCTCTGCCATTTTTACAATAATACTTTTCCTTTTCAGTTCAGGATGAAGCCTGTAAAATGTTTCAAATTCTCTTCTCATTTTAAGCCTCGTACACACATATCTTGTGGATTTATCGTTACCTATGCTATGGATATGTATCAATGTGCATCCGTAATCTCCCAATTAAGAAACTGGCTGATACCACAGTACACCATTCATTACGTTTTTCTTTGCGATAAGCAAGCCGATATATTTTTAATTATAGCATACCCACAGTTATTTTTCAACCCCTTTGTTTAGAAAAAATTCTAAAAAGTTAGAAAAAATCATACACTGCAGAACTGGTTATTAGGATTATTTCTATTTTCGTCGCTTGATATACTACAAGGAAAGAGCTATACTTGATATAGAGAACGGAAACAGTCAATGCTTCAGTAATATTTGAGAATACGGGTTCAATAACTTACACTACCGAAGGCATCCTGCTCTGTGGTTCGCAGTTCTATCACGACATCTATCAGTTTCATGACAACGGTCAGCGCGAATTTTACTGTTTCGACCAGCCTAAAGTAGCTTCATAGCGTGCGGATTGATAGGATGCAGGTCACAGGAGCCTAAAAACATATTCAGGAGGTGATTACTGCAATACTATCGGACAATCGTATTGTGACACAACGAAACACGCTGAGCATGATATAACCTGGCCCAGCATCATGAGCGGTCATTGACCGCAAAATCATATCCGATTACGGAGAAAGGAAAATTACCATGAATAACATCATCAAGAGACTTGCCGCCATTGCTGCAGCAGCAATGTCCGCATTCGTCCTCGTTGTCGCTCCTGATTTCGACAACAGTACCAACCAGATTGTAGCTTCTGCTGCATCCAATCCCTACTCGAAGAGCTATAATATCGTTGATGCCGTCAATTACGCAACTAAATGGTGGAACGGCTCTAATCCAGACTATGCTTCAATCAACAAGTGGGCAAATCCCAACTGCGCAAGTTTTGTCTCGGAATGCATGACCGCAGGAGGAATTAGCATCCCTAAAGCTAAGAAACATATCAAAGGATATTCAAATACCCAGTGGAGCGTAGCAAACGATCAGTACAACTGGCTAAAGAATCAAGGCTACGCATCTGAATGTGCCTCCGACTCTAATATTCACATCGGTGATGCGGTTTACTACGATTGGAACAACAGTAATGACAACAAAATCGACCATGCTGCTTTTTGCATTGGTATTAACGGAGATGGAAAGCCAATTATTGCTGAACACACGAACAACAATATCCGTGAATGGGATAATACAAAAACACCTCGGCGTAATGTTTACGTAATTCATCTGACCAATTCTGTAGGTCATGTCGATGTCACAAATGAATACCGCAATAAGCAAATCAGTATCAGATCGTGCAAAAACTCGATGTATGTCTCTTCGGATACGGACAATCCCAATGCTGTCCATACTATTGCAATCGCCAATCGAACCGCTGTGAATGGATGGGAGAAGTTCACCGTGGTCGAAAACGAATCAATCACTACTCAGAGTGGTACAACCAATGCTATCTCACTCAAAACGAATACTGGCAAATACCTCTCAGCATATATTTCAGATAACAGCGCACCGATGAAAAATACAGGAAATGTATCAACCTGGGAAGCATTTCGAATCTACAGGAGTGGCGGAACAGATTTTCTGATTTCGTTAATTAACGGCAAATTTATTCAGGTCAGAGATGACAATAAACTCTATGCGGCCGGTGAAGGCGGATGGTCATGGGAGTCGTTCACTATCAGCAAGGTAACTAATTCATCTAACAAAACATATACAATCCGCTCATCATCTGGTGCTAAGGTTCGCAAAAGTGAAAGCCTTTCTGGAAGTCAGATAGGCGGACTCGCCAAAGGTAGCGTTGTAACGTACGATCAGACAGCAAATGCAAACGGCTATACATGGTATCATATTGTATCTGTAGATGCAAAAAGTGGCAGTTGGGGAAGCTACAATGGATACTGGGTTGCGAATGTATAACGTGCATAACGCACAGGCACTAATCTTTTTCTGCGTCACAACACATCCTAATATTACCGAATAAGTGTAACCGCCAACCACACCCTAACGTTGATTCGGCACTAAAAAAGCGATAAAATAGTTCCAAAGGGATTTACCCCGAAAGGAGCTGAGAATATGCCAACGATCAGAGAAGCAAAGACCGAGCTTCGTCACAGGGAGTGGGCAGAGCAGATACAGGAATGCCAGAGCAGTGGTATGACCGTAACTGCTTGGTGCAAGGAAAAAGGTATCAGCCAGCACACATACTACTCACGCCTGAATGTGGTGAGAAAAGAACTGCTGAAACGAGCTGGATTGCCTTTGCAGCAGATCGTACCGCTGAGTGTTTCTCAAAGCGTCACCTGCACGACAGTTGCGGTGCAGACACAATGTGTTGCGGACAGCGCTGGACCTGGGAAACCTGAACCGGCTGTCCCACAAAAGATGATCGTCCGTAAAAACGGGATCGAGGTCGAAATACCGCCAGATATATCTGAGGAGTTTCTCCTTACGCTGCTGAGAGGTCTGAAAGAATGCTGAAAGACTTAACTGCTGACAATATCTACATCGTCTGCGGACATACGGATATGCGGAAGTCCATTGACGGACTTGCGGCACTTGTACAGCAGCAGTTTCAGCTTGACCTGTTCGCAAGCAGCGCGTTTCTGTTCTGCGGCAGGCGCAGAGATCGTATGAAGGTGCTTTTATGGGAAGATGACGGCTTTCTGCTGCTGTATAAACGTCTTGAAGACGGGAAATTCTCCTGGCCGCGCAATGAACAGGAGGTCAGGAATATTACCCGTGAACAATTCATCCGGCTCACGCAGGGACTGTCGATCGACCAACCAAAGGCAATCAAAAAAGTAGCCGGCGGTGTGGATATATGCTGACTTTCCCACGATGAAAATATACAGTAATGTGGACAATATTTCTATGCTTCAATAGCACTCTTTTTCTTGAAAGATCGGGCAGATCATGGTATAATCAGAGTATCATGAACCGTCCGGAATTTCAGGGAAAGGAGTGCTTTTGCTATGACATACGAAGAACTGAAAGCAGCATATGAAGCCGCTGTGCAGAAGTGCTCTGAGCTTGAAAAAGAAAATGATGAGCT
>CAVIFH010000268.1:0-3412 GCA_963641615.1 bacterium
CAACCTGTTGCTTTTACTCTGGCAATGTTGCATTTACTTTGGCTATTCACCTAATTGTACGTCGAATGCACCGCACTCCGACCTGAATGTAGGGGAACGGGGCGTATACCGTCCAACCGGGGACACCCCTTCAGTCTCGCTTTGCTCGACAGCTCCCCCAGAGGGGGAGCCAAGGCTCTTGCCCCCCGCTTTGCGGGGGGTGGCCGAGCGGAGCGAGGTCAGGGGGTGTGTCGTGGGATGGTTGCTGCCAGGTTAAATTTTGCCCTGCACCCCCGGCTTCCCCCGGGGGGAAGCTGTCGAGCGCAGCGAGACTGATGAGGGGCGGCGTGCACCGAAAAAATGATGAAGGGTACATTGAATGGAACGCACCCCAGCAAGAATGTAGGGGACGGAACTGCATTCCGGTCAACGCGACTTTTTACCGGATCATGTTCATCAGCGCGGCGGCGTCTGCCACGTCCAGGCGCATTGCGGAGCTGCCGTCGGAGGCCATGTCCGCTTTCAGGAATTTCATGATGGAGGCGGAGAGGCTGAAGCTGTCGTAGCGGGCGTTATACATGCTGTAAACCATCTGCGCATCGTTGATATCCACCCGGCGGGAGCCGTTGATATCCCCGTCGTACACCACGGATACCCGCGCGCCGGTCTCGGCGGCGATCGCCTCACGCGCTTCTGCCAGCGCGTCGTTCTCGTCCTTGCCGGAGATGATCAGGTAGCAATAGGCCTTGTAGCGATCCGACCAGTACATCGTCTTGCCGCCGTAGGTGTAAATTTTGCCCTTGCCCGGCTCGCCCTTGGCGGTGATCAGATACATGCTTTTGCCGTCCAGCTTTACATATTCGTAGATGGCGGTTTCCAGCTTCGGCCGCTGGGTCTCCTCCGCGTTGATGGTCAGGGTATCGGTCACGTTCTGCACGGTGTAGGTGCCGTCGCCGTTGTCGATGATCTCGGCATTCTGGCTGCCCATGGTGGCGGTGAGGGTATAGTCGCAGTCGTCCCTGCGCCGCAGGGTGAAGCGGTAGTCGCTGCCCAATGTCACACTGGACGCGCCGTCGATGCAGCCCGCGCCGCTGCCGGTGAAGCGGACGTCAATGGTATTGGCGGGCGTGGTAGCGCCGCCGCCCGTGGTGCCGCCTCCTGTTCCGCCGCCCGTAGTGCCGCCCTGCTTGGTCTTTGCCACGCTGACGGTGATCTTGTCGGTGATCTGCGCGCCGGGAATCGTATAGGTGAACACATTGTCCTTGCGGGTGGGCGTGATGCCGCTCAGCGTTTCGCTGCCGCGCTTGATGGTCAGCGTATAGCTGTAGCCGGTGGCCTTGGTCAGGGTGAATTCGTAATCCTTGCCGTAGGAGGCCTTGCCGCTGTTCGTCAGCGCCACGTCGGCCGCGCCGGTGCCCTCCTTCACCACCAGGAAGGTCTTTGCCGTCTTGACCACGCCGATGGTGATATTGCCAGTGATGAATTCCTTCTTGAGGATATAAGTGCCGTCCGCGCCGCTTTCCGTGCTGTCGGTCAGGGTGAGCGTCTTGCCGCCGACGCTGGCGGTCACGCGGTAATCATAATAGCCCTTGCTGCGGATGACGAAGGTATAGTCCTCCTGAGGGTCAGCGGTGTCGGGGTTGTAGGAATATTCGTCGGGCACCTTCACCCGGTATTTGTTCGCGCCGGTGTTCACATGGAAGGTCACGCTGGAATGCAGCATGCCCGCCGGGGGCGCGTCGCTGAGCAGGGCGTGGGTGTCGTTGTCCACATACACGTTTTCAAACAACACCTTCGCGTCGCCCGATACATCGTCCAGCGCCGTAAAATTCAGGGTGAAGGCGTCGCCCAGCGCAAGCTGGCTGCCGAAGCGCTGCAGGCGGATCACGCCGCGGATTTCGTCGTGCGTAATTTCGCAGTCGGAAGCGTTCTGGCTCACGCCGTCAAAGCGCAGCATTGCCGGATCGTAAATCAGGCGAACGTCGAATGCGTTGTATTGCTGAATCTTTTCCGCGTCCTGCGTGCCCACGCCGATGCTGATCGTTGCGCTGGCGTTTTCGCCGGAGGCGATTTCCTGCTCCGGCGTGCGGATGTCCACGGTGTAGCCTGTGTCGATTGCCGCGCTCTCGCGCTGCACGATCACCTCGCAGCTGGCGGAATAGTTTCCGGCCTTGGCGGTGATGGTCGCCCTGCCCTCGCGCAGCGCCGTCACGGTTCCGTTCGTGTCCACGCTCGCAACGGTGCGGTTGTTGCTGCTCCAGCGAACCGTCTTGTTCGTGGCGTTTTCGGGCTCGACGGTGGCGGAAATGCTGCCCGTCTGCCCCTCCATCAGCATCAGCGAGGACTTATCCAGCGTGACCTTCTCCACCGGAACCGAAATGGAGGTGGGCGTTTTGATCTGCACCTGTGCAGAGGTCGTCGCGTACTGATAGTTCGTCATGTCCGTGCTCACGGAGCCGACCACAATGCGGCTGGGCGCGACGGTGGTCGCCTCGCATTCGGCCAGCGCCTTGAAGGTAAGCGTGCAGATCAGGCCGTCGCCGGAGACATACTGGGATTTGAGATTGGTAACGGCGTAGATCTGCTTGTATTTCTGCGTCCAGATCTTGGTAGGCCAGTATCTGAGAATGCTGGCGGAATAATCGATGCCCTGGTATTCCAGCACGTCCGCATCGTAATCCACGGAGACGACAAAGGAGCTCATGTCGCCGGGATTGCCGCTCAGGCGCACATCGATGGCGACGGTGTCGCCGACGTAGTATTCGCTTTTCCCGCCTTGGGGCTCAAAGAGCACGGATGTAACGTCCTCTGCCTGCACACGGCCGCAGGAAACGAACAGCAGCGCCGCCAGCGCGGCAAGGAGCAGGGGAGCCTTGAATTTTTTCATGCGTACATTCCTCCGATACCTAATAAAAATAGCCGCGAACCCGTGGCCGAAGGCACTGGTTGCGGCATGGAGCATCCGGGTGCACCCATTCCGGCGCGCCCGGCTCCGCGTGTAGTCGGTCTTCTGACTCGCGCATTTCCGGCGGCAAGCCGCCTGCGCCCGAACCCCCGCCTTCTCAGCGGCATATGCCGCCAATGACCCGCTTTCGCGACGGAGCCCGCGCTCATGCGCATACAGCAGGGGACACGATAAGATGCAGCCCCGGTTCCCTCCGGAAGCCCCGCCCCCTGTGGCCGGATTCCCACCGGCTTTCCTCATCCCCACCCCCATCGCAAACCCTCCGGGCACAGGGACACAACACAGCGTATTCAGCTTTCCGACACGAAACCGCACAACGCAAAGACTCAGCGATTTCATGCCATTCCAAAATATATAATAACACCTTGCTAAAGAAATGTCCAGCTTTATCTATGATATAGGGAATTATAGAATCCTCAATTGCCAAAGTAAATGCAACCCCACAGATAAAGAGTATTGCATTTAATC
>CAVIFH010000269.1:0-3410 GCA_963641615.1 bacterium
CGATACGAGCGAGTCCGTGTACGACAGTCGTGGACTCTTATTTATATGATTGGAGGAATTATGGGTATCTTTTCAGGATTATTCAAGTCCAGAGACAAGCCTCAAAACAGCACAGCCGGAAGCGCCTACGCCTTTTACATGGGCAGCACGACATCCGGCAAAGCAGTAACGGAACGCTCCGCCATGCAGATGACGGCAGTGTATTCCTGCGTCCGTATCCTCGCCGAGGCTGTGGCGGGTCTGCCGCTGCATATGTACCGCTACACGGCAGACGGCGGCAAGGAAAAAGCCATCGACCATCCGCTGTACCGTCTGCTCCACGATGAGCCGAACCCGGAGATGAGTTCTTTCGTATTTAGGGAGACACTCATGACGCACCTTTTGCTATGGGGTAACGCCTATGCGCAGGTTATCCGGAACGGCAAGGGTGAGGTTATCGCGCTGTATCCGCTGATGCCGAACAAGATGTCTGTAGACAGAGATGAAAACGGGCATCTGTACTACACCTACTATCGTGGACCGGACGAAGCAATCAAAAACAAGGACTTCGCCGTAATATTGCAGCCATCGGACGTACTGCACATTCCGGGCTTGGGCTTTGACGGTCTGGTGGGCTACAGTCCCATTGCAATGGCGAAAAACGCCATTGGCATGGCAATTGCCTGCGAGGAGTACGGTGCGAAGTTTTTTGCAAACGGCGCAGCACCTTCCGGTGTGCTGGAGCATCCAGGCACCATCAAGGACCCAACCCGTGTCCGTGAGGCATGGCAGAGCCAGTTCGGCGGCAGTGCCAACAGCGGCAAGGTGGCCGTTTTGGAGGAAGGCATGAAATACACGCCTATCTCCATCTCCCCGGAGCAGGCGCAGTTCCTTGAAACACGAAAATTTCAGATAAATGAAATCGCTCGAATTTTCCGAGTCCCTCCGCATATGGTCGGAGATTTGGAAAAGTCGAGCTTTTCTAATATTGAGCAGCAGTCCCTTGAGTTTGTGAAATACACCCTCGACCCCTGGGTCATTCGCTGGGAGCAGTCCATTATGCGGACTCTGCTCTCTGCTGCGGAGAAGAAGGACTATTTCGTCAAATTCAATCTGGAGGGTCTGCTTCGCGGCGATTATCAGAGCCGCATGAACGGGTACGCCACAGCAAGGCAGAACGGCTGGATGTCCGCCAACGACATCCGGGAGCTTGAAAACCTCGACCGTATCCCTGCCGAGGACGGCGGCGACCTGTACCTTATCAACGGCAATATGCTCCCGCTGAAAAATGCGGGTGCTTTTGCAAATACCACTGCAGATACTGACGGGAAGGAGGAAAAAACCGATGAAGAAGTTCTGGAACTGGAAGAACAGGACGGTAACGAATCAGGAGACGCAGGAACAGATCCAGGAGCGGACGCTGTTTCTGAACGGCACGATAGCCGAAGAAAGCTGGTTTGACGATGATGTCACGCCGCAGCTTTTCAAGGATGAGCTCATGTCCGGCAGCGGAGACATTACCGTGTGGATTAACTCACCCGGCGGCGACTGCGTGGCGGCGGCTCAAATCTACAATATGCTCATGGACTACAAGGGCAATGTCACGGTCAAGATTGACGGTATTGCGGCATCCGCTGCGTCCGTTATCGCTATGGCAGGCACAAAAGTAATGATGTCCCCGGTGTCCATGCTCATGATTCACAACCCTATGACTGCGGCATTTGGAGATTCCGGTGAGATGCAGAAAGCCATCGAAATGCTCGGCAGCGTGAAGGATTCCATCATCAACGCATACGAAATCAAGACCGGGCTGACCCGTGCCAAGCTCAGCCACCTCATGGACGCGGAAACATGGATGGACGCAAACAAGGCCGTAGAGCTCGGATTTGCGGACGAGATTATGAAACGCTCCGATGAAACCGAGGACATGGCCGCGCCTGCCGTTTCCATGCTGTATTCCAAGGCAAACGTGGTGAACTCTCTCATGGAGAAGATTGCCGCGAAATGCGTTATTGAACCGAAACCCACCCGTACACAAAAGGCCGACGACCTGCTGTCCCGGCTCAATCTCATTAAAAACTGGAGGTAACATATTATGACTATCAACGAACTGCGTGAAAAGCGCAATCAGGCGTGGAACGCCGCAAAGGCATTCGTGGAGACCAAGCGCGACAATGACGGCCTGCTCTCCGATGAGGATGCCAAGACCTATGCCCAGATGGAAAAGAAGGTACAGGACTACGGTGCCGAAATCGAGCGCATGGAGGCCATGTCCGCAATGGAGGCGCAGCTTAACAAGCCCACTTCCTCTCCCATCACCGAAAAGCCCATGAACGGCAAGCCTGCCGCTGACGAGAAGCCCAAGACCGGACGTGCGTCCGATGCCTACCGCACCGGAATGCTGACCGCTCTGCGCAGCAACTTCCATCAGATCAGTAATGTTTTGCAGGAGGGTGTGGATGCCGATGGCGGTTATCTGGTGCCTGAGGAGTACGACTCCCGTCTTATTCAGGCACTGACTGAGGAAAATATCATGCGAAAGCTCGGCCACACCATCACTACATCCGGTGAGCACAAAATCAACATCGCCGCGACCGCACCTGCCGCTGCGTGGATTGAGGAAGGCGGCGCGCTGTCCTTCGGTGACGCCACCTTTGCCCAGATTCTTCTGGACGCGCACAAGCTCCATGTGGCTATCAAGGTAACCGAGGAATTGCTCTACGACAACGCCTTCAATCTGGAGAACTACATCCTCACCGAGTTCGGCAAGGCGCTCGCCAATGCCGAGGAGGATGCTTTCCTCAACGGAACCGGTGTCGGCCAGCCTCTCGGCCTGTTTGCAGAGACCGGTGGCGGTCAGATTGCGGAAACGCTGACCACAGCGCTCAAGAGCGATGACCTCGTCAACCTCGTCCATGCACTGAAGCGTCCCTACCGCAAGTCTGCGTCCTTCATTATGAACGACAAGACCATCGCCCAGATCCGCAAGCTGAAGGATAACAACGGCGCGTACATCTGGCAGCCGTCCTATCAGGCAAACGAGCCTGACAAGATTCTCGGCTACACGGTGTACACCTCTGCGTATGCACCGGAGGACGCGATTGCCTTCGGCGATTACAGCTACTACAACATCGGTGACCGTGGTACCCGCAGCTTTAAGCAGCTCAATGAGCTGTTCGCGGGCAACGGCATGATTGGCTTTGTTGCAAAGGAGCGCGTGGACGGCAAGCTCATTCTGCCGGAAGCCGTACAGATTCTTAAGATGAGCGCGAAGTAAGGAGGTCGGCGGCAGTGAAGTACGAGCTGATTTATAAGGTCAAAGAAAATCTTCTGCTGGATCATGATGCAGACGACAGCCTTCTCATGCAATACATCTCTGCCGCCGTTTCCTATGCGGAGAGCTACCAGCATCTCAAAGAAGGCTACTACGA
>CAVIFH010000270.1:0-3402 GCA_963641615.1 bacterium
AACCTGTGACCCTCTGCTTGTAAGGCAGATGCTCTCCCAGCTGAGCTAAGACCCCGTTCGTTGTCGTCTTTCTTTCGGCGACTCCGTAATAATACTAAATCAGTTCTGTTCTGTCAACAACTTTTTTCAAAAATTTTCGTGTTTTATTTGGAGGCTCGTTTATATTCAAATTCACTGTCGTTATTTCCAAAAGTAATTTCCATCAGTTCACCCGCTATCTCCTTACTCTTAACTCTCATGATACTGTTATCTTCCTTATCCTTTGGTGCATGAACTGGGTCTGTGATGTTGTTTTTTCCGATAGCCACAATCGTCTCATAAAATCATAAAAGGTTCCTGTTCCAGGCGTGTCGCCAACAACAAATCCGGACAGGATGGCATAGAGATAATTCTGCTTAAGGCATGATGCCCAGGAAGCCAGCGAAGTAATCTTGAATTTCATGGAGAGCATGTAGGAGCGCAACATATCAGAAGGAAGTCTGGGTTCTGGCCCAAAGGCAGAATAGCGATCTTGCATGAGCAGATCTACGGCAGAAAGGTCGAGAGACCAGAACTGTTCGATCGTCTCCCAGGTAGAAGCATCGAAAGCAGTATCCGCATCCGGATAGTATTTACGGAGTTGAGTCAGGACACGATCCTGATAGGCGGCGTGCCCGCTAGTATTAATTGGTTTCAAAATATGTACTTCCAATCAAGAACGAATTTGTTTTTTAATTGAAGGGTCCGCCTCGCTTCCTCTGCGAGGTATTAACAGCGAGGCGAACCGCACATTTTTGCCCTCATGTCAACTGTTTTGAAAAAAATCGGCAGAAAAAAGTGGGGGAATTAAAAAAATGGAATCTCTAGAGGCCAGTATTTATGCGGCTTAGAGATTCCGAGAGTATATTTCAGGTTAAAGGAGGGCTGCCTGAATCGCTGGTGACAGCATAATATGCAGGCCATCTGGCCATAGCTTGAAACTATGAGCAACTGTCCGCAAAAGGTATTTTTCCGATATCAACTATGCCGCTATACTGTTGAAAAAGAAAACATCAAAGGAGCATAGTCATGAGCACATTAAAAACACCTTTTCGTTACGATTACGTCGGAAGCTTCCTGCGGCCGCAGTCTGTGAAGGACGCGAGAGCCGCCTATGAGAACGGCACCATCACCGCCGAGGAGCGGGACAAGGTACTGGATGCGGAAATCGCAAAGCTTGTGGAGAAACAGAAGGCCCTGGGCTTCCATGTCATCACCGACGGCGAGTTCCGCCGCACTTACTGGCATCTGGATTTTATGTGGGGCTTTGAGGGCGTGGAGCACGAGAAGGGCGGCGGTGTCCAGTTCAGCGGCGAGATGGCTGCATTGGATGACACCTGGCTCAGCGGCCCGGTGAAGGCCAAGGCGCATCCCTTCGTGGAGTACTTCAAGTTCCTGAAGCAGTTCGAGGATGAGAACACCGTGGCAAAGTACACCATCCCGGCACCGGCCCAGATGTTCCAGCAGATGATCATTCCCATCAACATTGCCAGCACGCGGAAGATCTATCAGGATAATGAAGCCCTGATCCAGGACATCGGCAAGGCCTACCAGGATGTCATCCGCCAGTTCTATGAGGCAGGCTGCCGGAATCTGCAGTTGGATGACTGCACCTGGGGTGCCATCGTGGGTGACGCTGCAAAGCAGCGCTACCAGGCCCTGGGCATCGATCTTGAGGAGGTAAAACGTCAGCTTTTGGAGGTGAACAACCTGGCGCTGGAGGGCAAGCCCGCGGATATGACCATTACCTCTCATATCTGCCGCGGCAATTATCACTCCACATTCTTCACCAGCGGTGCCTATGATTCTGTGGCGGACTATGTGTTTGCCAAGGAAAATGTGGATGCGCTGCTCCTGGAGTACGATGATGAGCGCTCCGGCGGATTTGCGCCGCTGGCCAAGGTTTCCCCGGACAAGAAGGTGGTGCTGGGTCTCATCACCACCAAGATCCCGGCTCTGGAGGATAAGGCGCAGGTCATCGCCCGGATCCACGAGGCAGCCAAGTACATTCCCCTTGAGAGACTGTGCCTGAGCCCCCAGTGCGGCTTCGCCTCCTGCGAGATCGGCAACAAGCTCACCGAGGAAGAGCAGTGGGCTAAACTCCGCCTCGTGAAGGAGATCGCAGAGGAAGTTTGGAACTGAGACAGATGTGTATGGAAGGCTTCGCGGACAGCGAAGCCTTCTTTGCATCTAATACATGGAACAGGCAGGACTGTTTCCTGCACAGCTCATTGTCAGTGACGAACTGCCGGAGAAGGACGCTGTTTGGCTGCAGAGCTTGACGAAGCATATGCAGGTGATAGATGCAAAAAATTTGCTTGCGAACATTGAAGGAAATCGCTATGTTAAGCTTGAATTATTCATCATGACCATTGTCTTCGCAAACTTCATACAGTTCCAGCGTCGTTTCATCCATGCGATGTGACACATAATTTGCCAGAATTCTTCATGTGGACGTAAAAGATAATGTCGAACCGAATCAGTCCTTCATTTATTTCAGAATTTTCTGTGTTGAATCCGACAATCCGCTCGCCTGTTTTGTCTGTCTTCTCTGCATTGGTCCAGCCCGGCTCAACCGGTACAATGCCAACCTTCGGCTCACCTTCGATATATGGCACTACATTCTCAGGTCTCATTCCCTTGAATTCATCAACCGTCTTTACCAAAATATGCGCCAGTATCGTTTTCTGTGCCAGTAATCTTTTCACGCGAGTATCATACTGTGCTTTGTCTCCGGCCGCATCCACCGCGTTTGCAATTATATCAGAATGAAAATATGGATTTTCGAAAAATCAGCTATACACATTTAGCATCAAATCCACTTGGGAAGTCTCACAAAAGTAGATACCCGTGAACGGTAACAGCTTCACTACCGGCAAGCAGTGCCTTCCGGTCTCGGAAAGTGCAAATCGCTTGTTGATGGGCAGCCCCCAATCCCCCAGAACTGTCCGCGAAGCGGTCAGACTCTGCAAGTACCTTTTGTTACTTTTCGTTTTCCCCATTCTGCTCTTCATCGTCCTGCTGCTGGAGGTAAAACATTGCTTTCTGTGTTTCAATCTCTGCCTTCAACTCATCCTCCGTCGGCAGATACAGCTTATATTTCGAGGCAAATAACTGCTCATTGCCATGCATAACAGAGTACCTGGCAATGTCGTCATCTGTATCAGAGCAGAGCAGAGCACAATGCCGATCGTCGGGTTGTCGCCCTCGCCGCGTTTCAGTTCATCATACATACGGATATACATGTCCATCTGTCCCACATCCTGATGCGTGATCTTCTCCGTTTTCAGATCAATGAGGACAAAGCATTTCAGAATATAATTGTAAAAAACCAGATCAATGTAATAATCCTGTTTCTCCGTGTGAATATGCTGCTGCCTTGCC
>CAVIFH010000271.1:0-3400 GCA_963641615.1 bacterium
CCTTGATGCCCTTTGCGCCCAGACGAGTGGCCTGCTGCATTGCCTTCTTCATTGCGCGGCGGAAGGAAATTCTCTTCTCCAGCTGCTGTGCAATGTTTTCTGCAACGAGCTGTGCGCTCAGATCCGGGGAGCGAACCTCAACGATGTTCAGGTTTACGCTCTTGCCGAACTTTGCCTCTACATCCTTGCGCAGGTTCTCGATCTCAGCACCGGCCTTGCCGATGACAACACCGGGACGGGAGCAATGGATGTTGATCTTCAGCTTGGCATTGCTGCGCTCGATTTCAATCTTTGCAATACCGGCAGCATACAGCTTGTTCTTTAAATACTTACGGATATTGTAGTCTTCGACGATCAGGTCACCGACCTTATCCTCGCGGGCGTACCAGTGGGAATCCCAGTCCTTGATTACGCCAACCCGCAGTCCATGGGGATTAACTTTCTGTCCCATAGCTACCTCCTGATTAAGCCTTTTCGCTCACACCGATGGTGATGTGAGTGGTTCTCTTATTGATCCGAACGAAACCACGGCGGGATGCGATGCGGCCGCGCTTCAGGATGGGGCCGGGATTTGCAACAACAGTGGAAACGTACAGGTTCTCAGCGTTCATTTCGTGGTTATGCTCGGCGTTCGCAACGGCACTCTTCAGCAGCTTGGCCATTGGCTCACAGGCAGCCTTGGAGGTGTTGCTCAGGTACGCGGCAGCGGTCTTGACATCCTTGCCCCGAATCATGTCACAGACAAGCTTGACCTTGCGGGGGGACATGCGGACGTACTTAACATGTGCAAATGCTTCCATTTTCGTACCTCCTTACTTTGCGTTTGCGGTCTTGCTGCCAGAGTGACCCCGGAAGGTTCTGGTAGGAACAAACTCGCCCAGCTTGTGGCCGACCATATCTTCCGTGATATAGACGGGAACATGCTTGCGGCCGTCATGGACAGCGATGGTGTGACCGACAAAGGAGGGGAAAATGGTGGAGGCTCTGGACCAGGTTTTCAGAACCTTCTTTTCACCGGCCTTGTTCAGCTCCTCAATACGCTTATACAGCTCGGGAGCTACGAAAGGGCCCTTTTTGATGCTTCTGCTCATTTCATTTCCTCCTTACTTGCTGTTTCTGCGCTTGACAATGAACTTGTTGGTGCGGTTCTTTGTCTTACGAGTCTTGTAGCCCATAGCAGGCTTGCCCCAAGGTGTCACAGGGCCCGGACGGCCGACAGGTGCGCGGCCCTCGCCGCCGCCGTGGGGGTGATCATTCGGGTTCATAACAGAGCCGCGGACGGTAGGACGGATGCCCATATGGCGGGTACGGCCGGCCTTGCCGATGTGGACATTCTCGTGATCCAGATTGCCGACCTGACCGATGCAGGCAGTGCAGTTCATGCGAACGTAGCGCACCTCACCGGAGGGCAGACGGACCTGAGCCAGCTCGTCTTCCTTCGCCATCAGCTGTGCGGCGCCGCCGGCAGCACGCACCAGCTGTGCGCCGTGGCCGGGCTGCAGTTCCACATTGTGGATCACAGTACCGACAGGGATGTTGGCAATCGGCAGGCAGTTGCCGGGCTTAATGTCAGCAGCAGCGGAGGAAATGACCTGATCGCCCACATTCAGGCCGTAGGGAGCCAGGATGTAGCTGAGGGTCTCATCCTCATACTTGATCAGCGCGATATAAGCGGAGCGGTTCGGATCGTACTCGATGCGCTGCACAGTAGCAGGCATATCCAGCTTCTGGCGCTTGAAATCAATGATACGATACTTGCGCTTGTTGCCGCCGCCCTTATGGCGAACGGTGATGTGACCGTAGGAGTTGCGACCTGCATTCTTCTTGAGGGTCTCAACCAGGCTACGCTCAGGTTTTGCCTTCTTGTCCACGCCGTCAAATGCAGAAACAGTCATATTTCTGCGAGCCGGAGTGTAAGGCTTGAAAGATTTAATAGCCATTTGCGTTTCTCTCCTTTTTGAGATTTGGTTTAGACCATACCCTCGAAGAACTCGATGGTCTTGGAATCAGCTGTCAGAGTTACGATTGCCTTCTTGTACTCAGCCCGCTTGCCGACAGGATAAGCGCCGGTGCGCTTTGCCTTGCCCTGCATGCGGATGGTATTTACCTTTGCAACCTTCACGCCAAAGGCCTGCTCAACAGCAGCCTTGATTTCCGTTTTGTTGGAATCCACATCAACCATGAAGACATACTTCTTATCAGCAACAGACTCCATGGACTGCTCGGTAATGACAGGTCTTCTGATGATATCGTAAACGTTCTTCATTAGGCAAATACCTCCACGATCTTAGCCAGAGAAGCCTGATCGACAACCAGCTTGTCAGCGTTCAGCACATCGTAGGTATTGAGCAGGTTCGCAAAGGTAACCTCGCACCCGGCAATGTTGCGGCCGGATCTTACGACGTTCTGATCTGCCTCAGCCGTTACCACCAATGTCTTGGAGGCGCAGCCTACAGCCTTCAGGAATGCGGCAAATTCTTTGGTCTTGGGTGCATCCATCTTGATCGCGTCAATTACGACTACGCACTCTTCAGAAGCCTTTGCGCTCAGCACGCTCTTCAGAGCAAGGCGCTTTGCCTTCTTATTCAGCACATAGCTGTAATCACGGGGCTTGGGTGCAAACACAATACCGCCATGTGTCCACTGGGGAGCGCGGGTGCTGCCCTGACGGGCACGGCCGGTTCCCTTCTGACGCCAGGGCTTGCGGCCGCCGCCGGAAACCTCAGCGCGGGTCAAAGCGCTCTGTGTGCCCTGGCGCTTGTTGGCCAGGTGATTCTTGACTGCGTCATGGACGACTGCAGCGTTAGGCTCAATGCCGAATACAGCTTCGGGCAGTTCGATCTCGCCAACCTGCTTGCCAGCCATGTCATAAACTTTCGTAAGCATGATTTAAGATCTCCTTTCCTTAGCCTCTTGCGGAAGCCTTCTGGGGATTTCTGCCGGAAGCCTTCTGCGGGTTCTTGCTGATGCCGGTCTCGACATTCTTGACCTTGATGTTCTTTACGGTGTTGCGGATGTAGACCAGACCGCCCTTGGGGCCGGGGATGGCGCCGCGGATGACGATCATGTTCAGCTCTGCGTCCACCTTCACAACATCCAGATTCTCAATGGTGACCTGCTCATTGCCCATCTGGCCGGCGCCGATCTTGCCGGGGAAGATACGGGACTGATGAGAAGATGCGCCCATGGAACCGGCATGACGGTGGACAGGGCCGCCGCCGTGGGTCATGGGGGTGCGGCCTGCGCCATGGCGCTTCACAACGCCCTGATAGCCGTGGCCTTTGCTGATGCCGGTAACGTCGATCTTGTCGCCGGCAGCGAAGGTGTCAGCCTTAATTTCGTCGCCGACGTTCATGTCGGCAGCGCCGTCCAGCTTGAACTCCTTCAGGTACTTCTTGGG
>CAVIFH010000272.1:0-3355 GCA_963641615.1 bacterium
TGATATAGTTATCCCAAAGGTTAGCTATTGCTAACTGCATGTTCCTGCTTACTCAAAAAAGGAAAGGATGTGTATCCGCAATGAAAGCGAATTATAAAAACCGGGTACCGAAAGGCATGATCTGGGCGCTGGCCGCTGCCAGTGTGCTGACACTGGCGCTGTTCCTGATTGTGGGCGTTTCAGGCATCTCGGTGCATGGCACCTGCCGCATTGTGCTTGGAATTTTATTTGGAGCCGCATTTATCGTCTGCCTTAAACACCTTTTGGAGCATTCACGCCTTCCGCGCCTTTTCATATGACGGCAAGCGCAAAATGTCCAGGCAGATTATTGAAGGAACCGCAAAATACATCACACTCCCGGATGGCGGAATCGGGCTGGATGTGGGATGCGGAAGCGGCACACTGACCATTGCCTGTGCAAAATCGACCTGCTCTGGTGGAGAAATACAAAGCGCATCCGATTCTCCTTCCTTCCGGAGCAGAAATATTATCAAAATCCGGACAAGCACATTCAGTCTTTCCTGCGGGGAATTCCGCTGTTTGCCTTTGTTGCCACAGGCTGCAGCCGGCATTGTCACAGTGCTTTGAAAAAGATACGCGTCTAATACAGCGGCGGTCAGGAAAAAATACCTGACCGCCGCTGCAAATCATATTTACTTACAGATGGAGTACGCGGTCCTTAATCTCCTGCGTACGTCCCTGATTCCAGAACTGCGTTCCGATGTAGCCGCAGGTTCGACGGGCTACGTTCATCTTATTCTGATCCCGGTTTCCGCACTGAGGGCATACCCATACCAGCTTGTTATCGTCCTCCTGAATTTCGATCTCACCATCATAGCCGCAGACCTGGCAATAATCCGACTTGGTATTGAGCTCCGCATACATGATGTTATCATAGATGAACTGCATCAGCTCCAATACCGCGTCAATATTCTGCTGCATGTTGGGAACCTCTACATAGCTGATTGCACCGCCCGGGGAAAGCTGCTGGAATTCCGATTCAAAGCGAAGCTTTGTAAAGGCATCAATTTTCTCCGTAACATGGACATGGTAGGAGTTCGTAATATAGCTCTTATCCGTGATTCCGGGGATGATTCCAAAGCGCTTTTGCAGGCACTTTGCGAACTTATAGGTAGTGGATTCCAGCGGCGTCCCATAAAGTGAAAAATCAATGTTATGCTCTGCCTTCCACTTTTTGCATGCATCATTCATGTGCTGCATTACCTGAAGCGCAAAGGGCTTTGCCTCCGCATCCGTATGGGACTTCCCTGTCATATACTTTACGCACTCATAGAGTCCGGCATATCCCAGTGAAATCGTGGAATAACCACCATAAAGCAGCTTATCGATGGGCTCACCCTTTTTCAGCCGCGCCAATGCACCATACTGCCACAAAATAGGAGCAGCATCCGAAAGTGTTCCTTTCAGGCGGTTATGACGGCACATCAGGGCTCTGTGGCACAACTCCAGACGCTCATTGAAAATCTTCCAGAACCTATCCATGTCACGTTCGGAAGACAGGGCAACATCCACCAGATTGATTGTAACAACACCCTGGTTAAAGCGGCCGTAATACTTTGGCTTTCCGTTTTCATCCACATACGGGGTCAGGAAGGAACGGCAGCCCATGCAGGTGTAGCAGTGCCCTTCCCCGTTTTTATCGATCTTCAGTTCCAGCATTTTCTTTTCGCTGATATAATCCGGAACCATGCGCTTGGCTGTGCACTGAGCCGCAAGCTTAGTCAAATACCAGTAAGGCGTGCCCTCACGTATATTTTCCTCTTCCAGAACGTAAATCAGTTTTGGAAATGCCGGTGTGATCCACACACCCTTTTCATTTTTCACGCCCTCATAGCGCTGGCGGAGCGTCTCTTCAATAATCATAGCGAGGTCTTTCTTTTCCTGCTCGTTCCTCGCTTCATTCAGATACATGAAGACCGTGATAAAGGGAGCCTGACCGTTGGTCGTCATCAATGTGACAACCTGATACTGGATTGTCTGCACACCGCGGCGTACCTCATCGCGCAGACGATCCTCCACAACCTTGGAAATGGCCTCCTCTGACGGCGTGATACCGAATATCTCCATTTCCTTCTCGACGCTTTTCCGTATCTTTTCACGGCTGATCTGCACAAAGGGCGCCAGATGCGTCAGAGAGATGGACTGTCCGCCATACTGGTTGGATGCAACCTGCGCAATGATCTGCGTTGCAATATTGCAGGCTGTAGAAAAGGAGTGTGGTTTTTCAATCAGTGTACCCGAAATAACGGTTCCGTTTTGCAGCATATCCTCCAGATTGACTAAATCGCAGTTGTGCATATGCTGTGCGTAATAATCGGAATCATGGAAGTGGATAATTCCGCTTTCATGGGCAGCGACAATATCCTGTGGGAGCAGAAGGCGGCAGGTAATATCCTTGGATACCTCACCGGCCATATAATCACGCTGCACCGCATTGATTGTAGGATTCTTGTTTGCGTTCTCCTGCTTTACTTCTTCGTTGTTGCACTCAATCAGACTTAAAATACGATCATCCGTCGTATTGGACTGACGCAGGAGACTGCGCGTATAGCGATAGGTGATGTACTCCTTTGCCACCTCAAACGCACCGTGTGCCATGATCGCCTTCTCCACCAGGTCCTGGATCTCCTCGACAGAAGGACTTCGGCCCATTTCCTCACAGGCAATCTCGACCTTTTCGGAAATCCTCCGAATCTGCAGGGGCGTCATACGAACCTTTTCATCCGCTGCCAGATTTGCCTTCGTAACAGCAGTATTGATCTTCTCAATATCGAAATCGACTTCCGTGCCGTTTCTCTTAATTATTTTCATTCTCAAGCTCCTCCTTTGTGCAATGATTCCATGTGATGCGTACAGGCCGTATTATATACTACATATTGTGCCAATGTCAATACAGCAATACCAAATGTTGTATTCGAATTTTGAATGGCATAAAATGAAAAATAATATTTCCTTACGCCCTCCGCGTCAAAAGGGAAAAATTCGGTTTTGCATGTCTCCGATTTGAAAACAATTGAAAATATCCGCCAAATGTGGTAGCATTAAGGAAAGCATTCTTTACATAATCCCGTTAAAATCTCAGCCCGAATTGAAAGGAGCATATCCATGAAAGAAAATTTTGGAATACTGAAAGATGGCCGTCCGGTTTACCTGTACACCATCTCCTGCCGCGGTATTACCGCAGCTGTATCCGACCTGGGTGCGACACTGGTAAACGTTTATGTCCCTGACGCCGACGGAAATGCTGCTGATGTTGTCCTGGGTTACGACGATGCGGCAGGTTATCTCAACGGGACCTGTTTCCTAGGCGCAATCGTCGGACGCAGTGCCAACC
>CAVIFH010000273.1:0-3326 GCA_963641615.1 bacterium
TTCATGCCTATTATGAGCCGGAAGAGCTGGTAGGCAAGACACTGATTGCCATCACCAACCTGCCCCCCAGAGCCATGATGGGCATTGATTCCTGCGGCATGCTGCTCAGCGCCATCCATAAGGAAAACGACGAGGAAAAGCTCCATCTGCTCATGGTCGATCCTCACATTCCCGCCGGCGCAAAGCTGTATTAAAAAGGCCAAACTCGGTCGAACCCAGCTTGCCTACGCCGCAAGCCGAAATGAAATGTGCAATTACGGATTCAGCCCTGCGGAAGTGATTCTGCGGGGCTGATTTCAATATGGAGGCAGTGCTTTCTGTGAGTAAAAGGAAAATATCATTCGCTTATAAATGCCTGATTCTTCTCTCGGCTGTGGCAGGCATTCTTCTTCAGTGCGAAATCGGAACTAGCAATTTTTCTCTCTACAGCTTTCGCATGTTCACTACCCTGAGCAACCTCGCCGTAGCGATGTTCTACCTTGTGTATCTCATCGCCGAGGCTCGAATGCCCGGCAGTGCAGCAGGCTCCGTGAAATTCAGATACTGCAAGTTTCTGATTACTATGTCCATCATGCTGACGGGTCTTGTGGCGCACTTCATGCTCCGGGGCATGTTCGACGGCATGGACGCCACCGCCAAGGCGGGGCTGACGCTCCTGCACTATGTTGTACCCATCGGCACGTTTCTCGACTGGCTGCTGTTTGACGCTAAGGGAACGACCACATGGAAGATGCCGCTGTTTGCGACTGTTTTCCCAATTGCCTATGTGACAGTCTCTATGGCCGCAGCGCCGTTCCTTACGGGTGACAGCAAATATCCGTACCCCTTCCTCAACGTGGACACCCTTGGCACCGGCGCAGTGGCTCTGAATATTGTTCTGCTGGCGGTCGCCTTTCTTGCAGTCGGATATCTTGGAGTTGCTGTGGATCATGGGATGAAGAGGCTGGCGGAGCGAAGATGAATTCTATATTCCCACGCATGACAACCTGACGGTCACGGTTATGCGCATCATGTACGGCGAAAGAGACATTGACAGACAGCTTGAAACTTTGGAAACTTAATAAGCATCAAGGAGCAACCCGCTCTTTTTTATTATGTTGTCGGGTACACACTCATATGTCGTACCGATCGTTTGTCTGAGAAATTAGTTCTGAGGCAGAAAGCCATACTTTCTCACAAGCTTCAGCTGCAATTTGATACATTCCAAATTGTGGTGCTTTTCTTTGTTTCTATTTTGTACTGTGCCTTATCCGCAGATTCACAATTTTTCCCTTTACGGATAGCTTAAAAGGCGCTATAATTCATCCGTTTGGCGCCGGGCGGAAAATGTGCTTCCGCTCTGCCTGCAATCTCACGCTGGCCCTGCAGCGTAAAGGAGGCCTTAAATCGATGAAAAAAAGCAATTCCCAATCACATCTCCGTAAAATATACGGTCAGATGAATATGGGCTGGAAAAATGTCATTTTGTTTGCACTGCTTTCCGGCATTTACGCGGGGGTGATGATGGTTATCCCGGCGTTTAAAAACACGTCATTTCAGGACATCGGCATTGCCTACGAATGGTGGGTTATTTTCGCCGTCATTGTCGTTGTAAACTGCAGGAAAAACTGGGAAGCCATGCTGAAATGCTTCGTGTTTTTCCTGTTGAGTCAGCCGACGATCTATGGCGTTGAGGTGCTCTTTAAGCACATTACCATGAGTGATGCGATTTATTATTACAGGCTGTGGCTCCCGCCGACGATCCTGACAATTCCCGGGGGGCTGATTGCCTTTTACTGCAAGAAGCAGAATGCTTTCGGCGCGGTAATCCTTGGGCTTGGAAATACGATTCAGCTTGTTATGGGCATCTCTTACGCGGTTCAGTGCGCGGGAGATTTCCCCCATCATATTCTAAGCTGCTTTGTCAGCATTCTCTCCATTTTTGTGATGAGCTTTGCGATTCAGCAGAAAAAGAAGAATCGCCTCGTTTCGCTGCTGCTCCCCCTCGCATTGACCGGGGTGCTTGCGGTACTCGCCGCATTGACAGGAAGACTGCATTTTTAAAAAATGAGGTTCATTTTGAGCAAACTAATGAAGCTGATTGCCGCGGTCTCTCTGGCGGCTGCGGTGATTTCAGCCGCGGTGTATCGGGCTCTGTCCCTGGAAATTTTTCTTTCCCTGGCCATCACATTCGGCACCATTGCCTACCATTTCATCATGCGGCTGCTGGTGGGCCTTGCATTCCGCACGGCAATGCACAACAGAGCCGATCTCCGGAGAAAATGGTACCATGTAAGCGGCCGTGAGCTTTCGTTTTACGAAAAGCTGCATGTAAAGAAATGGAAAAAGAAAATGCCGACCTATGACAGTACCCTCTTTGACCCAAGGATACACACCTGGAGCGAAATTGCTCAGGCCATGTGTCAGGCAGAGCTTGTGCACGAAACGATTGTCCTGCTGAGCTTTCTGCCCATTCTCGCCGGGATTTCCTTCGGGTCCTTTCCCGTATTTATCATCACATCGGTGCTGTCTGCCGCGTTCGATATGCTGTTTGTCATCATGCAGCGATATAATCGCGGTCGGATCATGCATCTCATAGATCGTAAGAAATAAGCAGCACTCCCCGCTCCCCTGCCTGATTTTCAAAAAACGCATCTGCCGACAAAACCGGCGGATGCGTTTCTCTTATTTCTGCTGCATCATGTAAATGAATTCAGATTGGATCAGTCTGCTCGATTTTTTTGCCGATGACACGGCACCGCTTGCCGCAGAAGGCAATGGCATAGGCGCGGACATCTTCCACACCATAGCGGCGGAGGTTCGCGGTATAATCCTTCTCATCGATCTGCCCCATAGCGCTCTCGCAGGCCTCATCCAGCTTCTTCATGTTCTTGACGGCCTTCAGCTCGATTATGAAGCCGAACTCCCCGTCCTCTCGCTCGACGATGATGTCCGCCCTGCCGGAGCCTGCTTCATCGTTGGAGGACACCGCCCACTGCGCACAGCTGCTCAGCAGCGCCAGCATGAAGCCATGATAGAAAGACTCCTTTGCGTCGTAATAGCTCACCGTGGAAATCAGCTGCTTATTCAAATACTTCGTAATCGTCTCCGTGTCGCCGCTCTCGAAGGCCTCATAGAGCTCGGAAAGCTTGTCAACCTCCGCCTGTGATTTATCGCTGAACCATGCCAGCACCTGCTGCTTGAAAATCTGCCGGATTTCCCGATTGGGAATTCGAAGTTCATAGCGTCCTCCGGAAGGCCGTCTGGTAACCGTCAGGTAGCCTGTCATATACAGCAGACTCCAGATATTATCGATATTGCCGTCGATCTCACTGTGGGTCAGCTGC
>CAVIFH010000274.1:0-3308 GCA_963641615.1 bacterium
GCCGTAACTCTGGGCAGCAGGAGCACTGCCGTAACTCTGGGCAGCAGGAGCACTGCTGTAGGATGCAGCATGCTGCTGATCCCCGCCGCGCTTGCTTTCTCCAAAGTAAACATTGTCCGCCACGATCTCAGCCGAGCGACGCTTATTGCCGTCTTTGTCGGTCCAGCCCCGGATTTGGAGCCGACCGGATACCACCGCCATGCTGCCCTTGGCAAAATACTTGGAGACAAATTCTCCCGTAGAACGCCAGGCAACACAATCGATGAAATCGGTTTCCCGATCTCCGCCATCCTTGGGGCCGAAATCGCGGTCAACAGCTACCGTAAAGCTGGTAACAGCAATGCCGCTCCCCGTGCGGCGCAGCTCAGGGTCACGGGTCAGGCGACCCATAACAACAATGTGGTTGAGCATAAATTACTCCTCCACTGCAGTGGTCAGGCAGCGCAGAATGCCGTCAGTGATCTTCATCACACGCTCCAGCTCTGCGGGGAAGTCCGGCTTGCATTCAATGTTCATCAGAACATAGTAGCCCTCTACCAGATCGTTGATAGGGTATGCAAGACGACGCTTGCCCCACTCATCGATGCCGGACAGAGTACCCTCCGCCTCCACCATTGCCTTGAACTTTTCCACAAGTGCTGCGATGCCCTCTTCGCCCTGCGCAGGGTCGATGATGTAGAGCACCTCATACTTACCGGTGATCTTAGCCATGTTGATTGCACCTCCTTTTGGACTTTTGGCCCATGGTCACCCCATGAGCAAGGATAATCCGCATTTGCAGACTTGGTTATTCTATTGCAATTATGCAGATTTGTCAAGTTTTTTATTTCGATTCCGCAGGGAAAGCAGCATAACATGCGCAAATATCAAAATATGCTCTTTCCCTGTCCGGCAATGCTTTTTTGCAGCCTTACAGGGGAAGAGCATATTGATTCATACCTATGCTTTTTATGCGTAGAAATCGCGGATCTTCTTCGCTCTGCTGGGATGGCGGAGCTTGCGGATTGCCTTATTCTCAATCTGGCGGATACGTTCACGGGTCACGCCGAAAATCTGTCCCACTTCCTCAAGGGTGTGGGTACGTCCATCATACATGCCGAAGCGCATGCGCAGCACATCCGCTTCACGCTCGGTCAGTGTGCCGAGGATTTCCTTCAGTGCCTCGGAAAGCAGCGCATTGCTGGTTGCATCCGCTGGGCCGGGGGTGCGGTCATCCTCTACGAAGGAGCCGATGGATGTGTCCTCCTCGTCGCCGACAGGCGTATCCAGACTCAGTGTATCGGCAGCAGTGCGGTTCGCCTCAATGATTTTCTCTACCGGCAGACCGAGCTCCTTTGCGATTTCTTCAACGGTTGGCTCTCTGCCAAGCTCCTGCACGAGCTTACGGTTGCAGCGAGTTGCCTTATTGATTACCTCCACCATATGCACCGGCACGCGGATGGTGCGGGCCTGATCGGCAATGGCGCGGGTAATGGCCTGGCGAATCCACCATGTGGCGTAAGTGGAGAATTTATTGCCCTTCGTCCAGTCAAATTTATCCACCGCACGAATCAGTCCGGTGTTTCCCTCCTGAATGAGGTCAAGAATATGCAGACCTCTTCCGGAGTACTTCTTTGCAATGGAGACTACCAGGCGCAAATTTGCCTCTGTGAGTTTATTCTTTGCAGCCTGATCTCCCTCGGAGATGCGCTTTGCCAGATCCACCTCTTCCTCCGCAGACAGCAGCTTGACCTGGCCGATTTCCTTCAGATACATGCGGACAGGATCGTCCAGACTGTATTCCGCGGCAAGATCCACCGGGTCAACCAGTTCCTCTTCCTCAACGTTGTGAAGATCAATCTCACCGCCAAGCAGATCCAGCCCGTCGTTCAGAGGCCCGCCCAGCGCATCCAGGCCGTCATCCAATGCGTCCAGGTTGGATGTGGTAATCTGGATATTCATAGCCTCAAAGCGGTCGTATACTTCCTCAATTTTTTCCGGAGAGAGGTTCATTTTGGAAAGCACATCATTCAGATCGGTGTCGCGAATCATGCCGTCTTTCTTGCCCTGTGCAATCAGTGCCTGAAGAGATGCCTGAACATCCTCCATCTTTCCGCTTTTCTTTGCTGTACTCATATACTACCCCTTCGTGTCAGCATCATATTTTTTCAAAAATTCTCTCATGCCGCTAAACTATACCCTGTTTTTCCCAAATTGGCAAGGGGTTTTCGAATTTTTTCACAAGCAATATTGCAGGCGATTATGACGCTCCGGGAAGATTTTTCTTGACTATTGCAGAAAAATGAATATAATAATGGCCAACGAGTGGCTGATGGGCGTAAATCCGGTTCTGCCGCTCGTTTTTTATGTGCATCCGATGCCGCGCAATCACAATATTACATTATAAATTTAAGTGTGCTGCTTATCTGCGTAAGTCCGACTTATGCGATAGCAGCACACTTTTTTATGCAAAACAGGAGGTCAAGAAATGGCAAGGAACGATAAAATGAGGGAAATGCCGGTAAACCGGCTCATGGTTCAGATGGGGATACCGATGATTCTGTCAATGGCACTGCAGGCGGTCTACAACATCGTAGACAGTGCATTTGTCGGAAATATGGGAGAGGGCAGTGAAGCGGCACTTAATGCACTTACTCTTGTATTCCCGGTGCAGATGCTTATGGTAGCATTCGCAGTTGGGACCGGCGTCGGAACAAATGCTCTGCTGGCGCGAACCCTTGGACAGCAAAATGGTGAAAAAGCGGCGAAGGTAGCCGGAAATGGTTTGTTCCTCGGCGTGCTGATTTATGCGGTGTGTCTGTGTTTCGGCTGCTTCGGCGTGACAGCCTATATCCATACGCAGACTGAAGATATGCAGGTATCCGAAATGGCTGTAACTTACCTGCAAATCTGCTGCATTTTATCACCGGGGGTAATTTTTCAGGCTCTGTTTGAAAAATTGCTGCAGTCAACAGGACGTTCCGTTTACTCTATGGTTGCCCAGATTGCAGGGGCACTGACCAATATTATCCTTGACCCGATCATGATTTACGGGATTGGACTCATGCCAAGGCTTGGGGTTGCGGGCGCCGCTTACGCAACGGTCATCGGCCAGTTCGTTTCTGCAATTCTCGGATACATTTTTCACAGAAGGTTAAATCGTGAAATAGAGCATGACGTTCGTTTCATGCGGCCGGACCGGAGGATCATCCGGGAAATCTATTCCATCGGACTTCCGGCAATCGCTGCGCAGGCACTTATGTCACTTATGGTCTATGGAATCAACCTGATTCTGAAATTCGATTCTTCCGCTCAGACAGCATATGGCC
>CAVIFH010000275.1:0-3300 GCA_963641615.1 bacterium
ATCTATATGTGGAGTATACCTCCGGCGGTCAGACCGTAAAGGCAGTAAACGGCGTCAGCTTTTCTCTGGCGAAGGGAGAAACACTCGGCCTGGTAGGCGAAACCGGTGCCGGAAAAACGACCATCGCCAAGGCAATTTTGCGGATTTTGCCGCAGCCGCCCGCCCGCTTCGCCGGCGGTTCCATCTGCATGGATGGGAAAAATTTGCTGACGCTTTCCGAAAAGGAAATGCTGAAAATCCGGGGCGGCAAAATCGCAATGATTTTTCAGGACCCCATGACCGCACTGAACCCCACCATGACGATAGGGGATCAGATTGAAGAGGTAATTCTGCTGCACAACAGCATCACCCGCAGGCAGGCCCAGGAAAAAGCTGCGGAAATGCTGGAAATGGTCGGGATTCCCGCCATCCGCTACATGGAGTACCCCCATCAGTTCTCCGGCGGAATGAAGCAGCGCGTCGTAATTGCCATGGCACTTGCCTGCAATCCGGAGCTGCTCCTTGCTGACGAGCCGACAACCGCGCTGGATGTAACCATTCAGGCACAGGTGCTGGAAATGATGATGGAATTGAAGCACAAGCTCAATACCTCCATGATCCTGATCACCCACGATTTGGGTGTGATCGCCGAGACCTGCGACAGCGTTGCCGTGATCTACGCAGGCCAGGTGGTAGAGTATGCATCAAAAGAAGACCTTTTCCGCCACCCCATGCATCCATATACAAAGGGACTTTTTGCCAGCCTGCCAAAGCTGGATGACGACTCCAAGCGCCTTCACCCAATCCACGGCCTGCCGCCGGATCCAACCAATCTGCCGGCCGGGTGCCCATTCCACCCCAGGTGTCCGAAAAAATGCAGTGAATGTGAAGAAGCGCAGGCAGCACAAATGCAGGAACTGCGGCCCGGACATTTCGTCCGCTGCTGCCGCGCTGAAAAGGAGGAAGCTTAAATGGCACTGCTGGAGGTAAAACACCTGAAAAAATATTTTCCGGTAGGAGCCGGTGTAAATCATGCGGTAGATGATGTGACGTTTTCCATTGAAAAAGGAACCACCATGGGTGTCGTCGGCGAATCCGGATGTGGAAAATCCACACTTGGCAGAACGATCATTCGCCTTCAGGATGCAACGGACGGGCAGATCCTCTTAAATGGTGAAGATATCACCTTTGCGAAAGGCAAACAGCTTCGGCGTCTTCGCGAGAAGATGAGCATCGTATTCCAGGACCCGTATTCCAGCCTCAATCCGCGCTACTGCGTAGAAGAAACCATTCGTGAACCTTTAAAAGAGGCAAAGCGCTTCAGCCGGAAGGAAATTGACGAACAGGCAGAAAAACTCATGGATCTGGTAGGCATCGAGGATCGCCTCCGTATGGCCTACCCCCATGAAATGGACGGCGGACGCCGTCAGCGAGTCGGCATTGCCCGGGCGCTGGCGCTGAATCCGGAATTCATCATGTGCGATGAACCGGTATCCGCACTGGACGTATCCATCCAGGCACAGGTGCTGAATCTATTAATGGATCTGCAGGAGAAAATGGGACTTACCTATATGTTTGTCACGCATGACCTGTCCGTTGTGCGGCATATTTCGGATAATATCTGCGTAATGTACCTGGGGCAGCTGGTAGAGACCAGCCCATCCAAGGAGCTTTTTCGCTCACCGCTGCATCCCTATACCAAAGCACTACTGTCTGCCATCCCGTCCATTGATCTGGATCACCCTATGCACCGCGTCGCTCTGAAGGGCGAAATCACATCAGCCATCAATCCAAAGCCGGGCTGCCGCTTCGCGGCGCGCTGCCCATATGCCTGCGAACACTGCCATGAGCCGCAGCAGCTGCAGGAGGTTGCTCCCGGACATTTTGTATCCTGCTGCCGCGTGAATGAAATCAACTGAGGAGGCTGCCATGAATACAACAATCTCTGATATCGCTGCAGTAACCTCCAACTTTCCGGATGGACAAAAGCTGACCGGAATACAGATTACCTTTGACCGAGAACCAGGAACCATTTCTCAGGATCGCATCTCTATTCCCGGGAAAGAGCTGACCGGAATGCGGCAGAACGGAAAAATACTGGAGCTGTCTCTGAATCCGGAGCGTCTGATTCCGCCTCCGAAGCCCAGGAAAACCTCACCAGCCCCTCAAGGGAATCCAAATGTTCCGGACATGCCGGCAGCTGTGCGGCTTGCGCCGAAGGCTGCGGTTGTTCTGGACGGGGTATCCTTCGAAACAACGCGCAGCATTGAACCGGTTGTGGAAGATTTCCGGCAAATGACTCTGAACGGGATGCACTATAACCTGTATATTCCGAATCTCGTATCGGGGGAAAAATACCCGCTGGTGCTGTTTATCCACGATGCCGGAGCCTGCGGACCGGATTCGAAAATTACCCTTTCCCAGGGAAACGGAGCTGTAGGCTTTGCATCTCCTGAATGGCAGACAGAGCATCCCTGCTTTGTTCTTGCTCCGCAAATCGATAAAGAACCCTATGGGCCTATGACCAGCGATGACTTTAAGGTAACACCGGATTTTGACCGTCTCTATGACATTCTTATGCACGTGATCCGGGAATACCCCGTAGACTCCCGGCGCATTTACACAACAGGGCAATCCATGGGCTGCATGGCCTCCTGCGAGCTGAACATTTGCTATCCTGACCTGTTTGCCGCATCCCTGCTGGTAGCGGGACAATGGGACCCGGAAAAAATGGCCGAGAAATGCTCCTCCGGTCAATACTGGATCCTGGTGTCTCAGGGGGACGCCAAAGCATTCCCGGGGATGAATGCCGTAACGCAGGCTATGGCATTGGCCGGTGCAGTCGTTAAAACCTATTTCTGGGATGCAAAGAAAGACAATCTCGAACAGCTGGCATCCCTTGCTCGGCAGGAGCAGTGCAATGTCCACTATACGGTATTTACGGATTCCAGCGTGGTTCCGGATGGAGTCGACCCCAATCCGGGCATGAATCACATGTGCACCTGGCCGGCCGCATATGAAATCCGTGAGCTGAAAAACTGGATGTTTTCCTGCGTAAAGAAATAGAGGGAGAATATGGCAAGGCAAAGCAGTTTGGAAGATATCTATGGTGTAAAGTCCGCAAAGGCAAATCCTTTTGCCAGCGACTCGGATGCCGCTGAAACAGGTGTTCGCCACAGCGATGCCTATCATCGCTACTTTCGGGGGTATACAGAGGTCCGCTGTGAAATGCCCAACGGCAGATGCCGGATCAAGCGCATATACACCCGTGACTGGATTGTTCCGGGAGGTACCGTAGCACAGGATATTCTTTACCGTATC
>CAVIFH010000276.1:0-3296 GCA_963641615.1 bacterium
AATTGCAGATAGGTAAATCAGGCTGCCGCACCCAATTTGTGCTTGGACGCGGCAGCCTGATTCTCACTTCTTTGGAGCACAAAAATCCGGCTCAGCGAATAAAATTCGTAGCAACGTGGGCTTCCTTTTCAGGATAGCCGTAGGTTTCCTTGCCGAGGGCAATGGATTTCATCAGGAAAACCATGTTCCGCGCAAGGGTGCGCATGATCAGCCTGCCTTCCGCGTCCTGCTCTGCTTCGCCCTTGCCGCAGCCGTGAATGCTGTTCCAGTATACGCTGGAGGCGATGGGCATGCCGGAAATGGTGAAGAATTTATTCAGCTCGTCAAAGGTGGCGGAGCAGCCGCCCCGGCGGGCGCAGACTACGCTGGCTCCCACCTTCATGGTTTTATCGAAATGCGTGCTGTAGAACAGCCGATCCAGCAGCGCAACCAGGGTCGGATTTGCAGAGGCGTAATACACAGGGGATGCCGCTACAAGGCCATCTGCCTCCTGAAATTTGGGAGCAATCTCGTTTACCATATCGTCAAAGACACATTTTCCGGAAGAGGCGCATTTTCCGCAGGCAATGCAGCCGCGAATGTCCTTTTGGCCGACCTGGATGGTTTCAAACGCGACTCCCTCCTGCGCAAAAACGTGCTCCATCTCCGCAAGAGCAATGGATGTATTGCCGCCGACACGGGGACTGCCGTTGAGCATCAAAACCTTCATGAAGTTTTCCTCCTGTTTTGGATTTCCTCCAAGTATACCACGCCGGGCGGAAAAAAGCAATTGCACCCATTCAGGGGGCGCCGGCTTTGCCGGATTACCTGTGCGTATCGGAAACAATCTGGCCGTCGCTCAGGGTTATCTTGCGGGGGCACAGGCAGGCAAACTGCTCGTCATGGGTCACCAGGATGATGGTGTGACCGGCCTTGTTTAAGTCCAGCAGCAATCGGATGATTTCCTGCGCAGAGGTTTTATCCAGATTGCCGGTGGGCTCGTCCGCCAGCAGAATATCCGGCTGATTGATAAGGGCGCGGGCAATGGCAGCCCGCTGCCGCTGGCCGCCGGACATCTGGGATGGCAGATGTCCCAGACGCTTGCTGATGCCCAGCTGGTCTGCCAGCTTCTGCACCCGCTCCCGGGGCACCTTTTTCCCGTCCAGACTGGCCGGGAGCAGGATATTTTCTTTGGCGGTGAGGATAGGGAGCAGCTTAAAATCCTGGTAGATGTAGCCGATTTTCCGGCGGCGGAGCTGGGCGGCCTGCCGATCGGAAAGGGAATGGATGTCCTGCCCGTCCAGCAACACCTGCCCGGAGGTTGGCTTGTCGACGCCGTCCAGCAGGTTCAGCAGTGTGGTCTTTCCGGAGCCGGACTGTCCTACAATTGCCAGCATCTCCCCTTTGTTAAGAGAGAAATTCACATGGTCAACGGCGTGGATGGCTGTGTCGCCTTGCCAAAAGGTACGGCAAAGGTCTTTCACTTCTAACAGAGACATGGGGATTCTCCTTCCGTTTGTTATAAATCTTTCAGAACCTGCCGCAGAGTGCATTTCACCGGCAGCAGGAAGCTCAGGGCGGCGATGGCGGCAATCGCGGCGTAAATGCCCACCAGGGGCGCAGAGACGAGAAATCCGCCCATGCGTCCCGTCAGAATCCGATGGCGCACGAGGGTATAAACTACCGCAATGAAAAACGGCACGACGGCGGCGGCAATGGCAGCGCGCCAGACAGGAACCAGGCGGGATACCTGCCTGCGGGAAGCTCCCAGGTGATAGACGGTGCGCAGCATCGGCCCGCATTCCCGCACATAGGCGGAAAGCTGCACCCACACAATCTGCACGGCAACCAGGGACAGAACGCAGAAAATCCAGCTGATCAGCCAGAGCTCTCCTTCGTTCACGGTGGCATGGGCAAGATCATTGCTTCCGGTGTTGGTGAACATATAATTTGCCGGAAGACCCTGCCGCAGGGTGTTCTCCAGGGCAGCGGCATATTGTTGTGTGGTGGTGATGTTGACCCGCGTTATCGGTGCGGTTGCTTCCAGCTCGTCCATCAGCGCATTGCTGATATAAATAGTCGCCGCTTCCGGCATGTACACTGCCGGTGTCAGCCGCTTGACCATTGTCAGGGAGAACTGCCCCTGATACTTGACTTGGGAATAAATGCGGTAGGTGCCTTCCATTGGATATTCTTCCGGGAAGTTTGCCGCGAATTGATATTTTTCCAAATCCGGCTGATCGGGTGCAATGTCCTGATAGCGCTGAACATTGCCGCGCAGAAAGCGGCCATCGGGGGCAGTTACGGCATAGGCACTCGAAAATTTCCGAATGGTCTCCATATGCTGAACACCGGGCTGCGCGGCGATGAAATCTATGTCCTCCTGGGTAAGACCATCACCACGCTGGACGATTATCTCTACGGACTGAGCCGCTTCCAGATAGTGGGAATAGGTGCGCAGACGCAGGTTAAACATCGCTACGAACACCGCTGCCAGGGGAATCAGAATGAGCAGGCATCGAACAAAGGGCGGCCTGGTTTGCTGTACCCAGAGCCGGGGCAGGGAGGCGGCGCGTTTTTTCGCTTTCACCGGCTTCCGCCCGGGCTTGCGCAGCAGAGCAGCGGCGAGGGCACCCAGGCAGACAAGCCCGTAAAAGCCAATCTGCAGTGCAGTGTTCCTGGGATCCATGCGGAAGACACGCCAAATCACGTCGGTATTCATGGTCTGCTCAAAAAACTGCCGGTACAGCACCCGCATTACCCCATAGGAAACGCCCACCGCGCAGCCGGCTGCCAGGGGAAACAGAATGGCCAGCTCCAGCAGGAACATCCGGATAATCTGCCCCCTGGTTGCACCCAGGGCGGCCAGCTCTGCCAGCTCCGGCGAGAAGACCGCAATGTGGCTGCGGTAGGCGCTCTGGATGATCAGTCCGGAAAAGAGAGACAGTCCCAGACTTAAAATCAGCATCCGCCGCCACCAGGAGAGAAGAAGTTCATCATCTTCAATTCCATATACATCCTCATAATTGTACCATGTTATCTCTACGCTGCCGGTATCGCGCCCGTTTTGCGCCAGCCGGGATTGAATCAGGCTGCTGAGCTCCGACCGATTGAGGGGAGTGGAGTAATATTCCCATGCTTCCTCGTTGGCAAAATTCAGGTAAATGAATCTGTCTTCATAATATGGCTCCGTCAGGCCGTCGATGCCCCGCAGCACCTCCACATCCTCCGGCTGTGCGCCGAAAATATGGAGCGCCTGCCCCTGGCTGAAGTCCATGGTAAACAGGTAGTTGCCGTATATCAGGCTGTCCCGGTAT
>CAVIFH010000277.1:0-3294 GCA_963641615.1 bacterium
CGGCATCAACACACTGAAGGCGCAGGGCGTGGAGAAGATCGTGTTCGTCACCAAGAACGCAAAATCCACTTTTGCTCTTGACGACCTGCTTGAAAAAGGCAGCATCGGCGAGACCTACAAGCTCACCCACAACGGCAAAACCGTTACATTCACTCTCGGTGCAAAGAACACCGATGTGAAGGATATTCTTGAAAAGGCGTAAAACAATCATATCGTTCCATCAGGCGGGCAGGCAGAAAACGCCTGCCCGTCTTTGACTAAAAACAAATTGAAGCCGGAGTTTTGCCCATGGCAGATAACAGAAAACGCAAGCGTCCGATACAGGTCAAGTTCTTCGTAGATGAAAATGAACTCAGCATGATCAAAACGAAAATGGCGCAGATCGGCACGGAGAACATGAGCGCCTATCTTCGCAAAATGGCAATCGACGGATATGTGATCAAGCTGGATATTCCTCAGCTTCGGGAGCTGACTTCGCAGATGAGTCGAATATCCAACAGCGAAAATCAGATCGCCAAACGGCTCAATACCAGCGGCAATCTCTATGAGACGGATATCGAGGAGATCAAAAAGAATCAGGAAGAGATTTACGAGGGAATCCGAAAGATTCTCAATTCTCTTTCCCAGTTGGATTGACATGCAAGCTCTGCAGGAGCGCCGCCGATTTTGAAAAAATCGTTCCGGGGTTTGGGGTACTCCCCAACAAGTTTTTGCAAATGGCGGCAACGCTGGGATTTGCAAAAAGTGCGATGTGTGTCCACACGCGCATTGCTTGCCCGATATGTGAGCTCCGGTATGAGGACTTACCTGATTTGCCCGCTGCTCCCCGCCTCCCACCATGGCAAGCGACATTTCTCAAATGGAAATCGGCGGCATCGCCGTCTTGTCTACTTAAAAGCGAAACGGACGGACGCAGTCAATGGCGGCACAGCCGTTCATCTTGACCATTGACAGCGGTCGGCTGTTTTGCTAATCATACCGAACCGATGCGAAGGAGGATGGATGAGATGAATCCGAATGATAAGAACAGCGAGATCATCGAACTGACCGATGATGAGTTGGACGAGATTTTAGCGGACGATGATTTTGACAGCACCGAGGATGCAGGCGAAGTCCGCTCCTTCTATTTCTCCAATCCAGACCCTTACGCCAAGGCCGAGCCGCGTCCCGACGATGCGCCCAGGCGTGAGGTCTCTTTCGATGAGAACGGTAACATCGTCGTAAAGAATCCGTCCGCCTTCTGGCTGCCGGATATTAAAATCGTAGCGGAACACGGCGGCACGGAGTACACGATAACCGGCAGCTATGAGGGGACGGAAACTCTCGACAAGAAGCTCAAACGTATTCTGGAGCAGAACGCCGCCAATGATGAAGATATCACGGAGGATGCCGATGAGTAACGACACCTCTTTTGATATAAACCCAAAATCCAATCCTGTTCAGACAGTTGCCCCACCAAAGGAGGACAATACCATGTTAAGGGCAACAGATAAAATCACAGCGCTTTATTGCAGACTGTCCGTAGAGGACACCAAGGAAAAGGACGGCAAGGACGATCCATCAAATTCCATCCAGCATCAGCAGATGATGTTAATGGAATATGCAAAATCCCGGCATTTTCCGAATCCGACGTTTTTTGTGGATGACGGATACAGCGGTGTCGAGTTCAATAACCGTCCCGGCTTTCAGAAGATGCTGGCGGAAATTGAAGCCGGTCATGTGGAAGCGGTGATTACGAAAGACCTTTCAAGGCTCGGTCGTAATTCCTCGCTGACAGGACTGTATATCAACTACACGTTTCCTCAGTATGGTGTGCGGTATATTGCCGTCAACGACCACTTCGACACCATCGATCCCAACAGCACGGACAACGACATTGCCGGAATCAAAAACTGGTTCAACGAGTTTTTCGCAAAGGATACCAGCCGTAAAATCCGCGCTGTCAACAAGGCGAAGGGTGAGCGTGGAGAGCGCCTGACCACCAACATACCATACGGCTACAAGCGTGATTCTGACGATCCGAAGAAATGGGTAATCGATGAAGAAGCGGCTCATGTCGTGAAGCGTATCTTCACCCTCTGCATGGAGGGCAAAGGGCCGAGCCAGATCGCGGACTTGCTGGAAAAGGAAAAGGTTCTGAACCCCACCGCATACAAACAGCGAGAGGGCGTAAAGACGCCGCATCAGGCACCGGAGAACGAGTACCGCTGGCATGAAAGCACCGTTGCCAGTATCCTCGAATACATGGAATACACCGGCTGTACAGTCAATTTCAAGACCTACACCAACTCCATCTGGGACAAAAAGCAGCGGGACAATCCGATGGAGAATCGAAAGATTTTCTACAACACCCATCCGGCAATTATCTCTCCGGAGGTCTTTGACAAGGTGCAGGAGATCCGGCAGCAGCGGCACCGCAGAACGGCAACGGGCAAGACCAATATGTTCTCCGGCCTGGTGTTCTGCAACGACTGCAAACAGAAGCTCTACTACTCCACCACCAGCTACTTTGAAAAGAGGCAGGACTTCTTCATCTGCTCCACCCACCGTGGCAACAAGGACAAGTGCAGCGGGCATTATATCCGTGCCGTTGTGCTGGAACAGATTGTCTGGAAGCACATGCAGGAGGTCATATCGGTAGTCACCCGTTATGAGGCATACTTCCGTTCCGAAATGGAGCAGAAGCTCCGTTTGCAGAGCGAGGAATCGCTGCGGCGGTATAAGAAGCGGCTGGCACAAGCTGAAAAGCGAATCGGAGAACTTGACCGTCTTTTCATCCGCATTTATGAGGACAATGTAGCCGGTAAATTGGACGATGATCACTTTGCCATGATGAGCAAAAGCTACACCGAGGAACAGAAAGACCTCAAAGCCGAGGTCAAAGGTCTGCAGCAGCAAATTCTTGAACAGGAACAACAGGCTGAGAACTTAGAACATTTCATTCAGCGGGTAAAGAAAAACAGCACTCTCACGGAGCTGACGCCCTACGCCCTCCGGGAGCTTGTCAAGGCAATCTATGTGGAAGCACCTGACAAGTCCAGCGGCAAGCGCCGGCAGAAGGTACATATCGAGTACGACCTTGTGGGCTACATCCCCGTGGATGAACTGCTGAAAGCAGAACAGGCATGACCGAAATCATGCCTGTTCCAAGAAAATTCAATTTTACTGTCTTACCAGCACGGGGCTAAATCGCGGCAGGTTTTTAAGTTCCCAAGGTTTTGACTTAAGGCAATACCGCAAATTCGTCTGCGGCCTTCACCGGATCTTTTGCCCCAATCCTGCAGTTCAGAAAAC
>CAVIFH010000278.1:0-3282 GCA_963641615.1 bacterium
TACGCACGGTGGTGGGAGAGGTCGGCTCCCTGATTAGGGGAGCCTCCTACTCGATTCGCGGTGAGAAGAGTGGCCGTTTGGCCAGCGACTATCTTCTGCCTGATTTACTTAGCTGTCTTTCCGGAAGAGCCGGCGGATTTCTTCCTGGGGGCCCTTTTGGGCTGCTCCTTCAGTACCACAGCCGTCCTTGCGGGCAGGTAAAGCTTGAGGGAGGAGGCGCCCGCTGCGCTCACGTGGGCCTTGTAGGTGATGTGGGCGATCAGGTCGTTGCCGCCGTACTTCCCGTCATCGCTGCACAGCGCAATCTTATAATCAGCGGCTGCGGGCAGCGGAATCGTCACATCCGTATAGGAATTGCTGGGGCTGAAATTGAAGGCAAAGAGCAGATTTTTGCGGCAGAAAACGATCACCTGCCGCCCGATATCGTACAGCCGCAGGTCCCCCATGCGCTGTGAGAACAGGTCGGAGTCCTTGACCAAGTGGATCATATCCTCGTCGAACTGGCCGAGGAGCTCATATTTCAGGAAATGATTGTCCCGCAGGCTCCATTGCCGGCGGCAGTATTTAAAGCTCCAGCCGTTGCCCTCCCGGGGAAAATCGATCCACTCCGGGTGACCGAATTCATTGCCCATGAAGTTAAGGTATGCCTCTCCGCCCCCGGCGATGGTAAACAGGCGAATCATCTTGTGGAGCGCAATGGCACGGTCGATGACCGGATTGTGCATAATCTTATCCATATCGGTGTACATGGAGGCGTCAGCCAGACGGAAAATCAGGGTTTTATCCCCGACCAAGGCCTGATCGTGACTCTCTACGTAGGCAACCGTGTTCTCGCCGGGGCGGCGCAGGCACATTTCGCACCACATTTTGAATACATCCCATTTTTCATCCTGCTGGTCGCGCACCGTGCGCACCCACATATCGGGAAGCCCCATGCCAAGCCGATAGCCGAAGCCAATGCCGCCGTCGGCAACCGGCAGACACATGCCAGGCATGCCGGACATGTCCTCTGCAATCGTGACCGCCCCGGGCTTGACCTGCTGGATCAGCTCATTTGCCAGCTGCAGATAGGTAATTGCCTCTGTGTGGGTATTGTAGGAAAAATATTTATCGTTGGAGTCAAAGCTGGAGCCGAGACCATGGTCATGATAGAGCATGGAGGTAACGCCGTCAAAGCGGAAACCATCAAAGTGATACTCCGTCAGCCAGAATTTCAGATTGCTCAGCAGGAAATGCAGCACACCGGTTTTCCCGTAGTCAAAGCACTTTGTTCCCCAGGCCGGATGGTCGCCCTTCGCACCGTCGTGGAAGAATTGCCATACGGTGCCGTCGAACATATTGATGCCCTCAGCGGTGTTCTTTACGGCGTGGGAGTGCACGACGTCCAGCAACACGGCAAGGCCCATGGAATGGGCGGTATTGATCAGATATTTCAGATCCTCCGGCTTCCCGAACCAGCTGGACGCGGCATAAAAATTGGATACCTGATAACCGAAGCTGCCGTAGTACGGGTGCTCCATAATGGCCATCAGCTGCACAGTATTGTAGCCAGCCTTCTTGATGCGCGGCAGAATTGCATCCGCAAACTCCCGATAGGTGCCGATTTTCTCCGCTTCCTGTGCCATGCCCACATGGGCTTCGTATATCAGGAGGGATTTCTCCCGCTTGAAATTTTCGTCAGTCCACATGAACTGCTTCCGGTCGTCCACGACCTCGGCGCTGAAGGTCAGGGTCTTGCGGTCCTGCACCACCCGGCAGGCATACAGAGGGATATGCTCCGTCCGGGTCATGTTGGCGTCTATCACGGTTTTGACCTTGCAGCCCTCCCACAGCGCGTGATCGCCGGGCAGGAAAATCTCCCAGTTTCCGTTGTCCAGCGGCGTAAGCGGGTGGCTTGTGGGATTCCAGTTATTGAAATCCCCCTCCAGATACAGCTGATAGGCGCTGGGGGCCCACTCGCGGTAATACCAGCCGCCGTCTGCATGGTGAAAGCCGAAATATTTATGTGCATTCGCAAAATCATTTAAGGACTGTCCCTCTTTGAGAATGCGGTCCTTGGTCGTGCGGTAGAGAAACATTCTCAGGTCAATATCCCCTGAAAAAGGCTGAAGCTGCGGGTTTAATTCCAAAATGCGATACATATATGTAGCGACTCCTTTCGTCCCTGCGGCAGAGAATTACAATGCAAAGGCAGACAGGTGTTTGAATAGTTAAAAATGCTCCGATTCCCACTCTTGCAGGCGGGAACGCAGGTCGGGCAATTGCCCAAGGTCCTCCATCAGCCTTCCGGATGCCTTCAGGAACTGCTCAACGGGCTCGTGACTGGCGGGGTACAGTCCCCTCCGATACATGTCAATGACAATTTCATAGCGGTTCATCGCGTTGCGGACCGCATCATGCCAGGATAGATACAGATCCCTCGCGGCATTGGAACCGATTGTACGCAGAAGCTCCGGCTGCCCCATGACGGAGTCCAGACACCGAAAGAGGCTCTCCGGGTTCTCTTCAATCAGAAGCCCATTGACGCCG
The DNA here is from genome assembly GCA_963641615.1 of bacterium. GTDB lineage: Bacteria > Bacillota > Clostridia > Oscillospirales > Oscillospiraceae > Faecousia. The sequence goes on from CAVIFH010000278.1 coordinate 2,530, forward strand.
TCCGTAATTCCCTCGGCGGCGCAGCTCCCGGAAATCAGAACAGCCCCCAGGGAGTTCGCGGCCGCTTCCCGGACAACCAGACCGTTTGTATCGAATGTGGACGGGAACAGGAATAAGTCCGCGCAGCTGTACCACGCCCGAAGAATGTTCCGGTCGTGCACGGCCCCGGTGAAGATGCATTGATCCGTGATATTGCAGGAATCTGCATAGCGCTGAAATTCAGAAAATTCCGCCCCGGACCCGATGAAAACCATGCGGAAATCCTTTCCCTTGGCCTTCAGCATGGCAAGGGCGTCGGCAATGATCTTCAGCCCCTTGTACCACATCATCCGCCCTACGAAAAGGAAAACCGGAACATTCTCCGGAAGGTCATACTCCCCCACCGCGTCAGAAATCGCATCGTCGGATACCCTGCCCAGGGGCAGATCCACGCCGTTCGGCATCACGATGCACTCCCCTTCGTAGCCCATGGAGCGGAGATTTTCCGCGGCACCGGAGCTGACAGCCCAGACCTCATCGCATGCGCTGATGTTCTGCACGAGGGCGTGTATGCTCCCGGCCTTCAGCATCTTTCCCTTGATTTTCTCATTGACCTCAATATCGAATTTGGTGTGGTAGGTCATGATGAGAGGCGCGTTTACAATGCGGCGGAGCTCTCTTCCCAGAATGGTGGACGCAATCGGGCAGTGGGCGTGCAGCACCGCTACATTGCGCCCCTCCAGCTGACGCGCGATCATCGGCGAGAAGGGAATC
>CAVIFH010000279.1:0-3274 GCA_963641615.1 bacterium
GCGGAGTATGTCTACTCCACCTAATAGGCATACGATGCTAAAATAAAGGAGGAAACCCCCGTTCGACTCACGGTGCGGCAGTGTGGAGACCTGTCGTAATGCGTCCGCTGTATTTACCCGGCGGAGTGCGAGTGCGCATATTGAGGATTCAGTGCGCATGGAGTCAAAGCAACATGGCAAGCTTAACCCTGAAAAACCTGAAGAAAGTTTACCCGTTCAACGGCGACGATGCCAAGAAGGCAAAGAAGCACAAGAAGGGTGAGGAGCCCGAGAAGAAGAAGACCAACCTGCAGATTACCTCTGAAGGTGTCGTTGCTGTTCAGGAGTTCAGCCTGGACATCGCCGACAAGGAATTCATCGTTCTGGTCGGACCTTCCGGCTGCGGCAAGTCCACCACCCTTCGCATGATTGCCGGTCTGGAGGACATCTCCGGCGGTGAGCTGTACATCGGCGACCGCCTCGTCAATGACGTTCCCCCCAAGGACCGCGACATCGCCATGGTTTTCCAGAACTATGCCCTGTACCCCCACATGACCGTTTATGACAACATGGCCTTCGCCCTGAAGCTGCGTCACGCCCCCAAGGACGAGATCGACAGAAAGGTAAAGGAAGCTGCTGAGATCCTGGACATCACCCAGTATCTGGGCCGTAAGCCCAAGGCACTGTCCGGCGGCCAGCGTCAGCGTGTTGCCATCGGCCGCGCCATCGTGCGCAACCCGCAGGTCATGCTGATGGACGAGCCTCTCAGCAACCTGGATGCGAAGCTCCGCAATCAGATGCGTGCCGAGATCATCAAGCTCCGTCAGCGCATCAACACCACCTTCATTTACGTTACCCACGACCAGACCGAGGCTATGACCCTGGGCGATCGGATCGTCATCATGAAGGACGGCTTTATTCAGCAGATCGGTACCCCTCAGGAGGTATTCAATCATCCCTACAACCTGTTCGTTGCAACCTTCATCGGCACGCCTCAGATGAACATCTTCGAAAATGCCGAGCTGATCAAGGAGCAGGGCAAGTACTTCGTCAAGCTGGACAATGTAACCGTCGAGCTGAGCGAAGAGAAGCAGGCGGCTCTCGCGAAGAACAACGTGGAGTCTCAGAAGGTGGTTCTGGGCGTCCGTCCTGAGCATATCGAGCTGGGCAATACCGGCATCGAGGCAAAGGTTGACGTGTCCGAAATGATGGGCTCCTCTGTGCATCTGCACGTAACCGCTATGGGCCGCGATGTGGTTCTGGTGGTATCCACCATGAACATGACTCCCGCGGAGGTTGCCGCACTTTCCACCGGCGCATCCGTGAAGTTCAACTTTGCAGGCCATGTGTGCCACGTCTTCTCCAAGGAGACCGGCATCAATCTGGAGGCATAAGCCCCTCAAAAAATCCCATAAATTTTCCCCGGGTCGGAAGTGCTCCGACCCGGGGTTTTTACCGCAGCCGCCGCTCTGAAAAAATGGGGGCTGCCTTTATTTTGCGCTGAAGAGGACACGGTCGCTGTCCATGCCCTGATTATGGAAGGCCCGCAGGAGCTCCTCTACGGTGATGTTTGCCCGCTCCTCCCCTGCAAGCTCCATGACGATTCTGCCGCCGTTCATCATAATGGTGCGGTTGCCCAGACCCAGGGCGGACTGCACGTTGTGGGTGACCATCATGCAGGTGATGCCGTTCTCCGCTACAATTTTCCGTGTGAGCTCCAGCACCTTTTCTGCCGTCGCGGGGTCCAGGGCGGCGGTGTGCTCATCCAGCAGGAGCAGCTCCGGTGTCACAAGCGTCGCCATCAGCAGTGTCAGAGCCTGCCGCTGTCCCCCGGAGAGCAGGCCCACCAGGCTGTTCATTCGATCCTCCAGGCCAAGGCCCAGATCCGCCAGACGGTCCCGGAACTCCCGGCGCTCCGCCGCCGAGACCATGGAGAAGGGAGAGGTGGACTTGGATGCCCGCAGGTAGCACAGGGCCAGATTTTCCTCAATGGTCATGTTTGGTGCGGTGCCCTTCAGGGGGTCCTGGAACATGCGGCCGATGAATTTGCTGCGCTTATAGTCGGGCATGCGGGTAATGTCCCTGCCCCCCAGGGTGATGGTGCCGCTGTCCGGCAGGAAGGTACCCGCAATGGCATTGAAAAGCGTGGACTTTCCGGCGCCGTTGGAGCCAAGCACCGTCACAAAATCCCCCTTCGCAAGGGTGAGACTCAGGTTGTCCAGGGCCAGCTTTTCGTTTACGGTGCCCTTGGCGAAGATTTTGGATACGGATTCAATTTTCAGCATGTTTTGTCTCCTCCCTTTGCCTGCCTCCATGCGGGGATGCCGATGGCCAGCGCCACAATGACGGCGGAAATCAGCTTCAGGCATTCGCTGGGCAGATCCAGACGAAGGGCCACAGCAATGATGAACCGATAGACGATGGAACCGATGACGGCCCCCAGGGCCTTCAGCCAGAGCCTGCCCTTCGGCAGAAGAGCCTCCCCGATGATGAGAGACGCAAGGCCGATGATCACCATGCCGCCGCCCAGGTTGATATCCGCTGCCTTCTGATACTGCGCCAGCATCGCCCCGGAGAGAGCTGTGCAGGCGTTGGCGATGCACAGTCCGACCGTGATGGTAAAGGAGGTATTGATGGAGCTCGCGCGGACCATGTCCGGGTTGTCACCGGTGGCGCGGATGGAGAGACCCAGCCGGGTCTTCAGAAACAGCACCATCAGCCCTACGGCCAGCAGCGCGATCACCGCCGACGGGATCAGGCGGTAAAGGGTGCCGAGGGTCGGCTTGAGGAGGGAGTAGATTGTATCCTTTTTCAGCAGGTTGACATTGGAGGAAAAGCCCATCACCGCGAGATTCACGGTGTAAAGCCCCGTATCCGTAATGATGCCCGCAAGGATGGAGGGAATGCGGAACCGGGTCTGCAGCTGGGCGGTGACGAATCCGGCGGCTGCTCCGGCAATCATGGCGGCAGGCAGCGCCAGATAGGGGTGACCGGCAAGGGCGATGGTTGCGGATACGGCGCACCCCAGGGTGAAGGTGCCGTTGGTGGTCATGTCCGCGATGTTCAGGACGCGGAAGCTGAGGAACAGTGCCAGCGCAACCAGAGAATAGATGCATCCCAGCTCCAGCGCATTGAGCACGACGGTGGCAGATATCATGTGAAAAAACTCCTCCTTGTACGCGGAAAGTTGAGCGCGGCGTGCGGAACCCTCCGCACCTCCGTGCTCAACTGTTACCAAGGCTAAGGCAACACCGCACAATTCATCTGCGGCCTTCACCGGATCTTTTGCCCCAAT
>CAVIFH010000280.1:0-3265 GCA_963641615.1 bacterium
TGCTGTATTGCTCCGCTGAGCCCAATTCCGTCGTGCAGGCCGATGAGTTTATTGCCTGCATGGATGAGCTGGGAGTGAGCACGACCGTGTATACCTTTACGGATTCCAATGATATTCAGGCAGTTGCGACCTCCGCAGTAGAGGGAGCGGATGCCATGTATATCCCCACGGACAACACGGCTGCCTCCAACATGACGATTATCTCCAATGTGTGTGAAGGCGTAAATCTGCCGGTAATCTGCGGAGAAGAGGGAATGTGCAGCGCAGGCGGTCTGGCAACGGTTTCCATCAGCTACTATGACATCGGATACCTTTGCGGCGAAATGGCCTATGACATTCTGGTAAACGGCGCAGATGTGTCTACCATGCCGATTGGCTACGCTTCTGATCCCGAAAAGAAATACAATGCGGATTATGCTGCGGCGATCGGCTTCGAAATGCCGGATGACTACGTGGCAATTGAGACAGAGTAATCAAGGTTAACTTTGCAAAATGAAATAAACTCCCGGCAAATTTTTTGCCGGGGGCTTTTCTGCTGAAAATTCATTCTTTATTACAGGAGGCTTATTCATGCTTGATTATCTCGCGGCATCTATTCCGGAATATTTTGCATCCCTCAAATTTTCTGCGCTTCTGAGAGCTCTGCCGGGCGGCATCGCCCAGGGCCTTGTGTGGGGCGTGCTGGCTCTTGGCGTTTTTATTACCTTCCGCATGCTTGGCGTTTCCGACCTGACGGTAGACGGCAGCATGGCCACCGGCGGCGCGGTATGCATCATGCTGGTGCTTGCGGGGGTGAACCCGCAGCTGGCGCTTCTTGCCTCATTCATGGCAGGCATGGCAGCCGGCGTGATTACGGGCTTTTTGCATACAAAATTAGGAATCCCGGACATCCTGGCCGGTATTTTAACGCAAATTTCCCTCTACTCTATTAACTTGAATATTATGGGGAAAGCAAATCAGGCAGTTAACATTAATAAGGTCTCTTTCCTGTTTTCCTCCAATGCAAAGCTCCTGACCCGCACCATCTGGATTACCATGGGGGTATGCGCCGCACTGGTGGTTCTGCTGTATATGTATCTGGGAACAGAGCACGGGTCCGCCCTCCGCGCGACCGGAATCAACGGCGATATGGCCCGCGCCCAGGGAATCAATACAAACCGCATGAAGGTAATCGGACTTGCTTTGAGCAATGGGCTGGTAGCGCTCTCCGGCGGTATCATGTCCCAGTATCAGGGCTTTGCGGACGTGAAGATGGGCACAGGCGCCATTGTCATCGGCCTTGCGGCGGTGATCATCGGAGAAGTGCTTGGAGAGGCAATCCTGGACAAGCATATGAATTTCATGCTTCGGCTTGCTTTTGTTGTCGTTGGCAGCATCATTTACTATGTGGTCTATGTATTTGTCCTCTGGCTGAAATTCCCGGCGGATGACATGAAGCTCCTTACGGCGGTTGTGGTGGCTGTATTCCTTGCGGTACCCAATTTGCGCGCCGCGAACCGGAGCTCCTTTAAACGAATCGCAAAGCAGAATGCAAAGTCTGCAGCAGGTCAGGAGAAATAAGTATGCTTGAATTAAAGAACATAAACAAGACCTTCAACCCGGGCACCATCAACGAGAAGCAGGCACTGTGCAATTTGAATCTGACGCTGCAGACCGGGGATTTTTGCACGGTGATCGGCGGCAACGGCGCAGGCAAATCGACGATGCTCAATGCAGTTGCCGGCGTATGGCCCGTGGATTCCGGAGCTATTTTGATTGACGGGCAGGATATTTCCGGCCTGTGCGAGTACCAGCGTGCCAAATTTTTGGGACGAGTCTTCCAGGATCCCCGAACCGGCACGGCGACGGATATGCAGATCGTGGAGAATCTGGCACTTGCGGAGCGCCGCGGACGAAAGCGCAGCGCCTTCCGCTGGGGTGTGCCGAAGTCCGATATGGAACGGTATCGCGAAATGCTGCGGGAGCTGGATCTGGGCCTTGAGAACCGACTCACGGAGAAGGTTGGGCTGCTTTCCGGCGGTCAGCGTCAGGCACTTACACTTCTGATGGCAACGATTCAAAGGCCGCAGCTGCTGCTGCTGGATGAGCATACGGCGGCGCTGGACCCGAAGACGGCATCAAAGGTGCTGGAGGCAACGCAGAAAATTGTAGAGCAGAATCAGCTGACCACCCTGATGATTACGCACAATATGCGTGACGCGATTGCCTATGGCAACCGGCTGATTATGATGTATGACGGCCGCATTGTGGTGGACGTTTCCGGTGAACAGAAGAAGAATTTAACAGTGGAGCAGCTGCTGAACCTCTTCAGCTCCGCATCCGGCTCCGATGAAGCGGATGACAAGCTGATTCTTTCCTGATGAACATTCCGTAATCTGCGGGGGGCGGGCGATGAGCCTGCCCCCAATTCATCTTTTGGAGCAAATAAACATGAATAAGCGCGCCATGTACGTGATTGTACATGGCGCGCTGCAGTCAATTTAACCAATTATCCAAGTTATGCTTTGAAGATGCTCCCGAGCACGGCGCCGTTGTCGCTCCCGGCGGACCTTGGGCACAGGCTGTCATAGAACAGGGCGTAGGTTACGCCGAGACGGTTGCTGAAGAAGAACTGAACCGCAAAGTTTGCGGCAAGGTACAGCGCAACCACAAGGATATATGCAGCCGTATCCGACATCGGCAGACTGACGCCGCACAGGGCAAGCACCACATCCAGATAAAGCAAAACGCTCGTAACCAGCTGCAGCAGGTAGTACCACCAGAAGCTGAGATCCACCCGAAGCATCATCATCATGTTTCCGCGCATCAGCTTCCGGCTTTCACGCAGGGCGCCGATTGCGCCAAGCTGGGGCCTTTCAATCAGCAGGTAGTCCACCATACGGTATACGGCGAAGAAGTACCACAGCAGAACCAGCAGTACCGCAAAGTACACGATAAAGAAGGGAAGAACTGTGCCGAGGGCGGAGTCTGCCGCCGCAAGGACGGCATCCGTTGAGAGCGTTCCTTCCTCCATCAGGGGCGCCAGCGCCGTGATGAATTTTGTGGCAAGAGGCGTCATCATGTATACGTTTATTGAAAGGAAAAGCAGCGCAATTGTCATTGCCATTAAAATGACGGCTTCCAGTATTTTTGTGCGAAGCAGAACCCATATCCGCTCCGGTCCTGCCCTCAGGGTATTTACAGAGACGTATTGTCCCCGGGCGATTCGCAGCATGGCAGCGCAGTAGCCGAGCGCCAGGCAGACGGACAGGAGAGCGTATACAAT
>CAVIFH010000281.1:0-3255 GCA_963641615.1 bacterium
GTTCTGTAACCATCCCGGTCAGGCGCTTTGCCTCGCTGGATATGATTTTCATGCCCTGCCGTGTCTCATCGTCCATTTTCTCATCAGCCAGAAGCGTCTCGCTCCACCCATTAATTACGGTCAATGGTGTGCGAAGCTCGTGGGAAAGCTGTGAAATGAACTCCGACTGCATTTTCTCATTTTGGCTGATTTTTGCTGACATTTCATTAATGGTATCCGCCAGTTCGCGGATCTCATCGTCATATTTTGTCTGAATCTGTGCCCCGTAGCTTCCGTTTGCGATTCGCTTTGCTTTTTCGGTTATTTCCGCCACCGGCACCATAATGGATTTCATGAAGAAGCCGCCGCTGACAAGAACAACCGCCAGAAATGCAGCCAAAGCAAGCACAGAAATGCACGCAACATACAGCACCTGGTGATTTACAATCCTGGTGGAGGTAACAAGCCGAAATGCCCCGACGACCTCCCCCGTCGTGTAAATCAAAGGAGAGCAGACGGCAATGATGTGCTCCTGGGTATTGGGGTCCACCCCCACAAAGGATTCGCTTGTCCTCGAACTCAGTGCCAACGCAATCTCAGGAGTCGTGGGTGACTCATTGCCCCACAGGCCATAGGACGACGCGACCAATGTTCCATCCTTATCAAGATACTGCAGCTCAATTACATTTTTTGACTCGTAACTGCGGGCGTATGTAATGCACGCACGGTAAAACTCGGTGGAATTCTGGTAGGAATTGTCTGAAAAGAAACTCGTCGCCGACTGCAGGCGATGCTTCATATCCGCCTGCATATTGGAATAGTAGTAGACCGCATAGGATGCCGTCACCGCCGCAACGCAGACAAGCCCAAGAGCCAGAATGACGCCGAAGGTATTTACGAGCCAGCGCCGCTGCAATCCATATGTTCTTTTTTTCTTTCCGCTCATCCCGCTTTAAGCGCCCCATTTATAGCCGAGTCCCCATACCGTCGTAATGTACGTCGGGTTTGCGGTATCATCTTCTATTTTAATCCGGAGGCGGCGGATATTGACATCTACAATCTTCAGTTCACCCTCATAATCCCTGCCCCAGACTGCGGCAAGGATATCCTCCCGGGACAAGGCCCGTCCCGGATTCTGCATAAACAGCTTTAAAATGGCATACTCCACCTGCGTAAGACGAATGCGCTCTCCGTTCTTTTCCAACGTGTGATTGCGGGTATTCATTGTAAACGGCCCCTGCGTCAGCAGTTCGGAGCTGGCCCCACTGTCGCCGCCGATTCGCCGGAACAGTGCGTCTACCCGCGCCGTCAGCTCTGCCGGAGAGAATGGTTTGGTTACATAGTCATCTGCACCGGTCATCAATCCGGTTACCTTATCCATCTCCTGGGTTCTGGCCGTCAGCATGATAATGCCAATCTGCTTATTGGATGCACGAATGCGCCGACATACCTCAAAGCCGTCAATATCCGGCAGCATGATATCCAGAATGGCGACACCGATATCCGGATTCTCCGCAAGTCGATCCAGCGCATCCTGCCCGGTCCCGGCCTCAATTGCGTCATAACCGGCACGCTTTAAATTGATTACAACGAAACTGCGGATATTTACTTCATCTTCCAAAATTAGAACTTTCTTCATAACCCACCTCTTATGACTCCAGTGCACTCAAACCCTGACGGATCATATGAAAATTAGACTGCAGGTACGCCTCTGTCATTCCGTAGATCGCAGATCCGGATTCCAGCTTTGCCGCATACACAACATCCTCGCCGCGGTAAAGAGCAAATCGATTCTGTGCCACTGCCTGGCTGTCCTTATCCTTGCCGGTCAGTGCATAAATCGTAAAGACCGGAACCGCGGCGCCATAGCTGTTATTCCACATATAGAAGGTATATGTAGTCCCGCTCTTTTCTGTCGCAATGCGGTCTATCCAGCTGCTGTCAAGCTGAATATACCACCCGTCGTCAAGATTGTGAAACGTATAGAGCTTGTTTGTCTCCTGCCCGTTAATATCCAGATTAAACCATCGAATCAGATTCTGCTCTGTTGTGTTATACATCATACTCAGCGGACAGGGCAGCTCCAAGATTCCATCCTCGTCCAGATCCTCGGCATAGAGCAGCTGATTGTTTACCAGCTGCGTACTGATTCCAAGTTCATTTGTCTGTGCAATGTTTGTAAATACGCCGTCCTTCAGGGCAAAAATATCCGTGGTAATGTAATCGCCCGTAGAGAAGCCGGATACATACACAGCGGGCTCCCCGCTCGAAAGACGATTTACCGTAATGCGCCGAATGAAGTCCGTGGGGACAGAAAGCTTTGCCTCCGCAGAACCCGTGACACTCCCGTTTTCGCATGCGTAAAGCCTGACGGAACCATTCCCGGAGCTCGCGTCTCCGTTCTGTATTACCATCAGCTCGCTGCTTCCGTCCTCATTCAGGTCGCATACAAGAAATCGAACGTAAATAATACTCTTAATTTTTTCGGACTGACCGGATGCGAAAGAGTACACCGTAACCGTTTTTGTGATATTTTCATTAAGCTGTGTTCCTACAATCAGCTCGCATCCCGCGCTGTCGTCCACAGCCGCATACTGCACCTGGTCAAAGGAGTACCCCTTGCAGTTAATTGTTTCCCACAATTCATAATTCTCATCATCCAGCTGATTAAACAGCAATATCTGGAGCGACTCTGTCTGGGATGATTTTGTGAAAACAAGATATTCCTCTCTCCCGTCGCCATCCAGGTCTGCCGTCTGAACGGATTCCTGGTTATCTCCGGAAATGGGGGCTTCATATGCTCTGCCATCCATGGCGGATTCTATCGCTGTACGCAAATTATTATTTCTTTCGGATCTTCGCGGCAGAGCATACATCTCGTCAATTGTCCTTGCCGCGCACCCGGTAAAGGTCAGAATCAGCAGTATTATAAAAGCATAACACAGGTACTTTTTTTTCAAGCTACCAACTCCTTCCGACAGATGATTATAGCATATTCTGCCTGAAAAGAAAAGCTATTTCAGTACAACATTTTCCTCGCCCAGCAGTGCCCTCAGTTCTACAAGCATCGAATTGCGCAGCAGGCACCGCGCAGACATTCTCTTGCGTGTATCCGCAAAGAAAATAACAACTCTGCTTTCGCCGGGGAACATATTTATAATTGCTTTAACCTTTCTGTACTGGATGCACTGCTCCTCCGGAAGGCGCAAATAAAGTGTGGCGGATGCAGAAGGCTCCTGCTTTAACGGAATTTCACGGGATAGGTAGGGCTTCGCG
>CAVIFH010000282.1:0-3250 GCA_963641615.1 bacterium
TTACGTGCCAAGTAATAATATTATACAATAAACTGAGCAGCTTTGCAATAGGAAAATTGCCAGTTTTGCTCAGCTTTTTGCAACGCTTTTTGCAACTCTTATTCCGGCTATATTACGTGCACGCTAAAAGTTAGGGATAAAGAGACGAATGCACTTACTAAGGGATTTTGTCACGGGTCAAGGTTCAAAAAACGAGGAGATGCTGAATGTATTTTGAGTTTTAAAAAACTGCAGAACTGAGGCAAGGGGCCACGTGAATGCAGAAAGTGATTTGTGTACATGGTAACTATGAAAATAGGCTGAGCGTGAGAGTGCCATCGGTGCCTTAAAGGATTAAATCACGGTACCTGAAACTCATTGAGAGACTATTAAATGTTAACAATTTTTCCTCTTGCAACCTACCATAAAATAGATTATAATACACTGGTCTGTTCGTAGGCATTTGCCGGCAAATCGAACAAAGAACAATGAGAGGAAATGATTTCATGAGTGCATCCAAGAAGAAAAAGCTTCGCTCTGAAGAGTCCGGCAAACTGACCGAACGCCAGAGAAATGAACAGAAGGAAGCAAAAAAAGTTAAGATTTACAGTATTGCCTTTGTCGCGGTGCTGGTGCTGATGGTTGGCTTTGCCATCGGCGTGGGCGTTAATCGCTCCATTGAGTCCAGCGGCGTACGCGAAAAGAACACGATTGCGGTTACTATCGGTGAGCATGAGCTCAGCAGCGCAGAGTTCAGCTATTACTATATTGATTATATCAATAATTTTGCCAACAATTACGGAAGCTACCTCTCTTACTTCGGGCTGGACACCTCTAAGACTTTGGATGAGCAGGTATATGACGAAGAGAGCGGCATAACATGGGCAGATGAATTCATTGAAGAGGCTGCAAGTTCTGCAAAGTCTGTGCTGGCTCTGGCAGACGCGGCAGAGGCTGAAGGCTTTACTTTGCCGGAAGAGGAGCAATCACAGGTTGATCTTCTCAGCAGCAATCTGGATTCCTATGCAACGCTTTATGGTTACTCCAATACAAACGCATTTTTAAAGGCACAGTATGGCAATGGTGCGTCAAAGGATAGTTATCTGGAATACTACAGCAGAAACCTGCTTGCAAGCGCCTACCAGAGCGCCCACGAGGATTCTCTGACTTATACCGATGAGCAGATTCGCGCGGCGGACGATGAGAATCCGACCCAGTATTCTTCCTATAGCTTTGCCCAGTATTACATCGCCACATCCAAATATCTGACCGGCGGTACAACAGACGAGGATGGCAATACTACCTATACCGCTGCCGAGCGGGAGAGCGCGGTTGAAGCTGCAAGAGAGGCAATCGAGCCGCTGACAGAGGCTTCTTCTCTGGATGAGCTCAATGAGGCGATTGCCGCCATGGAAATCAACGCGGATACCGAGGCTTCTGCTACCGAGTGTGCAGATTATGCAAAATCCTCCATCAATTCCAATTTCAGAGACTGGGTGACGGATGCTTCCCGCAAGGAAGGGGATATCACCTGTGTTGAGGTCGCTGGAACTGCAACCGATGAAAACGGTGAGGAGATCGATACAGTTTCCGGGTTCTATGTTGTCTGCTATATCGGCGAGAATGACAATAAGACAGAGCTGATCAATGTGCGGCATATTCTTGTCAGCTTTGACGGAGATCAGCAGGACGACGGAACCTATTCCGATGAGGTAAAGGAAGCGGCACTCGCAAGTGCGGAAGAGATCCTGAGCGAGTGGCAGTCCGGTGATGCAACAGAGGAGAGCTTTGCTGAGCTTGCAAATTCCAAGTCCTCCGACAGCGGCTCCAACACCAATGGCGGCCTGTATGAAAATGTTTACCCGGGACAGATGGTTTCGGCATTTAATGACTGGTGCTTTGACGCAAGCCGGAAAGCAGGGGATACAGGCATTGTAGAGACTTCCTATGGCTACCACGTGATGTATTTTGTTGGCACCACCGGCCAGACATATCGTGACTACCAGATCACAAATGACCTGAAAGATGCCGATATGGACAGCTGGACTGAGAGCCTGCTTGAAAATTACACCATTACTGTTGGAGATACGTCCTACATGCGTAAGGATATCACATTATCCAGCAGCAATTAAGTTCATACCTGCGAGGGGCTGCGTATGCAGCCCCTCTTTTACTGCACGGATATGCAATTTTAACAACCGGATTCAAAATACCTTTCCCAAAACGGATAAAATTAACGAAACAATCTGCTTCACAGGTGAAAACATTGACAAATGTTAGAATCGGGAGTATTTTGTCTGCGGCAATAAGAGAAAAAGGTGAGGGAAATGAAGAAATCAACGCTTTATACGATGACCAGCTGCGCTCTGATGGCGGCACTGATGTGCGTGCTGTGCCCGGTTTCAATCCCGATCGGGCCCATTCCGGTTTCCATGGGAATTTTTATCATTTTGCTTACGGTTTATGTACTTGGGACATGGCGCGCAATGGTGAGTTACGGCGTGTATCTTTTGCTTGGCGCAGTGGGAATACCTGTTTTTTCCGGCTTCCAAGGGGGACTCGCAAAGCTGGTTGGGCCCACCGGCGGATATTTAATCGGCTTCTGGCTGATGGTACTGATCGGTGGACTGATTATGGAACGCGGAAAACGAAACCTGTGGATTACCATGGCCGGCATGGCAGCCGGCGTGACGGCAGATTACGCCGTGGGGACAGCTTGGTTTGTACTTCAGACAAAATGTGCAGTTTCCTATGCGCTGACTGTGTGCGTTTACCCGTTTATACCCTTTGACATTGGAAAGATTGTGCTCGCGGTGCTGCTGGGCAGTCTGCTGTACCGTGCATTGCAGAGGGCAAAGCTGCAATAGGAGTGCAGTCTCCCAGCGAGCCTCTCCGCTGCACTGCGTGAGGCGGTGTCCTTTGCCATTGCAAATGAAAAAATCAATTCGCCGAAAGGATGTCGATTATGAATACGGATCTAACAAGTGGGAAAACCTCCTCGGTACTGTGGCGCTTCTGCCTGCCGATGTTCGGAAGCATTGTTTTTCAGCAGCTTTACAACATTGCGGACAGTTGGGTAGCCGGGCGATTCGTCAGCCAGAACGCCCTTGCTGCCGTGGGCAACAGCTATGAAATTACGTTGATTTTCATCGCATTTGCCTTTGGCTGCAATATTGGATGCTCCGTAATCGTGTCCCAGCTGTTTGGAGCACGGCAATACCGTGATATGAAGACTGCTGTTTACACAGCGTGTATTTCCAGTGCTGTGCTG
>CAVIFH010000283.1:0-3236 GCA_963641615.1 bacterium
GGCTGTAGCAGACCGGTGCACGGTACTGCGCAAGGGAAAATATATCGGCACCGTGAATGTAGCGGATACGACGGTGGAAGAGCTGTCCCGCATGATGGTTGGCCGGGATGTGCAGCTGGTTACGGAAAAAACGGAGAAAACTCCGGGAAAGACCATCCTAAAGGTAGAAGACCTGACTGTCCCCTCCCGGGTGCACAGCAAGGATGCGGTAAAGAACGCAAGCTTTGAGGTCCATGAGGGAGAAATCGTCTGCCTGGCAGGCATCGAAGGCAACGGGCAGACGGAGCTGGTATACGCTGTGGCGGGAATGGAAAAGCCGAGCAGCGGCCGAGTTATTATGAACGGCAAGGATATTACCCATACCGCAATTCGAAAGCGCTACGACATGGGCATGGCCCACATTCCGGAGGACCGCCATAAGCACGGCCTGATTTTGGACTTTTCGCTGGAAAACGACATGGTTTTGCAGCTCTTCCGGGAGCCGGAATTCCAGCGCATGGGCTTTATCCGCCCCAAGGCAGTGCGGGCGTATTCTGACCGGCTGATTGAGCAGTATGATGTCCGCAGCGGGCAGGGAAGTGCCACCATTGTGCGCAGTATGTCCGGCGGAAACCAGCAGAAGGCGATTGTCGCTCGGGAAATTGAGCTGAATCCCCAGCTTCTCATTGCGGTTCAGCCGACCCGAGGCCTGGATGTGGGGGCAATTGAGTCTATTCATAAAAAAATTATCGCGCAGAGAGATGCCGGGAAGGCTGTGCTGCTGGTATCTCTCGAACTGGACGAGGTAATGAACCTCTCCGACCGCATTCTGGTGATGTATGAGGGTGAAATTGTGGGCGAATTCGACCCCAAGACCACCGATGTGCAGACGCTTGGCCTCTATATGGCGGGCGCAAAGCGGTCAGAGTAAGGAGGGGAAGAAAGTGCCAAAGGAAAAAGAAATTCTTCGCGGGCGCAAGGCTCCAGGCGGCGCGGCGACGCTGATTGCGTCGGTCGTGTGCGTATTGATCGGACTTGCTGTCGGGTTCCTGGTTCTGTTGATACTGGGCGGTGTTACCATGGCGCAGAGCGGGGAGCAGTTTACCTTCAGCGATCTGCTGAAAATCACATGGGAGCAGGGCTTCCAGCCGATCCTCCAGGGCGGATTTTATGCAAAAGCGAACACAATGGGCATGGCGGTGCGAATGGAGATCCTCCAGGCGGCGCCCCTGATTATGACCGGCCTGTCGGTTGCGTTTGCCTATAAGACGGGACTTTTTAATATCGGCGCGGCGGGGCAGTATACGGTCGGCGCGTTTATGGCGCTCTACTTTGCCATTGTGCTGAAAATGCCCTGGTGGGTATGCCTGCTTGCTTCTGCCGCAGGAGGCGCGATCTGGGGGGCAATTCCCGGCCTCTTTAAGGCGCTGCTGAATGTCAACGAGGTCATTACTGCCATCATGTTCAACTGGATCGGACTGTATGCGGTGAACACCCTGATTTATCAGGGGGGCAGCGGACCAATGTTCAACCTGAAAACAACGAAAACCTACACAATCAAGTCGGTTTCTCCGGGTTCCCTTCTCCCGAGCTTTAACGTCAGCGTCGACGGGGAAGACTATTTCGGGAAGATGTTCAAGCCGACCATCGGTATATTCATAGCCATGGGGGTTGCGGTTCTGATCTGGGTTCTGGTCAATCGGACAACCTTCGGCTACCAGCTCAAGGCCTGCGGCTTCAACAAGAATGCAGCGCATTATGCCGGTATCAACGAGAAAAAATATATTGTCCTGTCCATGACCATTGCGGGAGCACTGGCCGGATTCGGCGCGGGACTGTTTTACCTCTCCGGCAGCAAGGAGTGGGAGCCGCTGGTATCCACAGCCCTTCCGGCTACAGGCTTTAACGGAATTTCGGTTGCACTGCTTGCTTCTTCCGACCCGATCGGGTGCATCTTTACGGCAATCTTTATTTCGCACATCACCGTCGGCGGCGGATTCATGACGGCAAAGCTTTTTCCGAGCGAGGTTTCGGATATCATATCCGGCGTGGTAATTTACCTGTGCGCGTTCAGCCTGCTGTTTAAGGGAAAAATTCAGAAGCTCATTTCCCGCAAACCGGCTGCGCTGAAAGAGGGAGGGAAAAGCTGATGTGGCTGCTGCTTAAATATACGCTTCTGTATGCTGCGGTGCTGACGCTGGTTGCACTGGGCGGCATGTTCTCAGAGCGTTCCGGCATTATCAATATCGCACTGGAGGGAATCATGGTTATCGGCGGCCTGATGGGCGTTGTAACCATCAATCTGCTGGATGCGTGGGGAGTGTCCACCTTCCTGGGGGTGATTGCGGCAATTTTAACCTCCGCTCTGGCAGGCGTGATTTATTCCTCCCTCCTTGCGTTCTCCGCAATTAACCTGAAGGCAGACCAGACCATTGGCGGAACGGCATTGAATCTGCTGGCGACGGCTCTGGCAATGGTGATCGCGAAGCGCATTAACGGCTCTGATTCCCCGAAAATTGTTTACTCTACCAATTCAAACAGTGTGTTCAACAGCGCGGATTTTTCATTCCAGATAGGGCCGCTTACGCTGAACTGGTTCCTGATTGTGACTCTCGCCGTTCTGGCGGCAGCGTGGTTTATTCTCTACCGCAGCCGTTTCGGAATGCGCCTGATGGCCTGCGGCGAGCATCCGCAGGCGGCGGCTTCCGTGGGCATCAACGTATATAAAATGCGTTGGGCGGGTGTACTGATGTCCGGCGCCCTTGGCGGCATCGGCGGCATGGCGTACATTGTCCCGGCTGTGGGCGAATGGAACTTCGAAATGGGTGTAGCCGGCATGGGCTTCCTTGCCCTGGCGGTTATGATATTCGGTCAGTGGAAGCCCCTTAACATTGCGGCAGCGGCGCTGTTCTTTGCAGTGTTCCGGGCAATGGCCAATATTTATGATTCTTTCGGCTTCCTGGCAAAGCTGGGCTGGCCAAAGGAAATTTACAACATGATGCCCTTTGTGGCATCCATGATTGTGCTGGCCTTTACGTCTAAAAATTCCCGCGCACCGAAAGCGGAGGGCGTCCCCTACGATAAGGGAAGCCGCTGAGGCCGCACCGGGGAGAGAAAGATTACCTGAACTTTATACAAGGCAACACCGCACAATTCATCTGCGGCCTTCACCGGATCTTTTGCCCCAATCCTGCAGTTCAGAAAACTCACAATACATACAGTATTCCTTCGTTTTCTGAACTTTGTCTTGAGACAAA
>CAVIFH010000284.1:0-3229 GCA_963641615.1 bacterium
CCCTTCAGCGGCGGCATGCGAAGGCTGTGAATTTCGGAATCGTATACGGTATTTCGGAATTTTCCCTTGCGGAGGATATTGGTGTCAGCCGGCGCGAGGCACGGGAGTATATTGACAATTATCTTGCAAATTATCACGGCGTTCGTGAATATATGAAGAAGGTTGTAGAGCAGGCACGCGAAACAGGCTATACAGCGACGCTTTATGGGCGCAGGAGGTATATTCCGGAGCTGAAAAGCAGTAATTTTAATGTTCGTCAGGGAGCAGAGCGGATTGCCCTCAATACGCCCATACAGGGTACGGCGGCAGATCTGATCAAACTGGCGATGATACGGGTAGAGGATGCACTCGCTGAAAGCTACCCGGAGGCCTCATTGCTGCTGCAGGTGCACGATGAATTGATTGTGGAATGTCCGGAAGAGATTGCCGAGCCGGTAGCGAAGCTGGTCAGTACACAGATGCAGCAGGTCGCATCTCTGCGCGTTCCTCTTACAGCAGAAGCCAAATACGGAAAAAGCTGGTATGAAGCAAAATAATGGAAATTTTGGATATGCAGCGGCAGCATGTGCCGCAGATCGCCGCACTGGAGAAAATTTGCTTTTCAGATCCATGGAGTGAACAAAGTATTGCGTCAGAGCTCCAAAATCCGCTGTCACTCTGGCTGGTTTGTGAGGACGAGGGAAACATCTGCGGCTATGTCGGCTCCCAGACGGTTCTGGGAGAGACGGACATGATGAATATAGCGGTAGCCCCCGAATACCGCCGCAGAGGAATTGGAGAAATGCTTATCACCCAATTGCTGAAAAAAATCAGCCGGCAGGGAAGCTGCAGCCTTTCATTAGAGGTCAGGTGCTCGAACCTGGCGGCAATATCCTTATATGAAAAGCTTGGCTTCCAGCAGGTTGGAAGGCGTCCCGGTTACTACATCCATCCAAAAGAGGATGCGCTGATATTGCGAAAGGAGTGGACTGATGAATATTCTGGCGGTAGAATCGTCCTGTGACGAAACAGCAGTCGCGATTGTCCGTGACGGGCGGGAGGTTTTAACGGATTGCATCGCATCTCAGGTCGATTTGCATCGGTTGTATGGGGGCGTTGTGCCGGAAATTGCGTCGAGAAAACATATTGAGGCTATTTACGCGCTGGCAGATCAGGCCCTTGAGACATCCGGGCTTTCGAGGAGCGACATCGATGCCGTTGCTGTTACCTATGCCCCCGGTCTGATCGGAGCAGTGCTGGTGGGTGTCAATTTTGCAAAGGCAGCCGCCTTTGCCATGAAGAAGCCGCTTATCCCTGTGCACCACATCCGGGGGCACATTGCGGCAAATTACCTGGCCTATCCGGAGTTGACGCCGCCTTTTCTCTGCCTGATTGTCTCGGGCGGACACACCATGCTGGTGCACATAAAGGATTATACCGATATGGATATATTGGGAACGTCTCTGGACGACGCAGCAGGGGAGTGCTTCGATAAGGTCGCCAGGGTATTGGGAATGCCGTACCCCGGGGGTGCCGCCTTGGATAAGGCTTCTCAATCCGGCGATGACAGCAAATATGTGCTTCCCCGGAGCAAGCCCGGTGACAATCCATATAATATGAGCTTCTCCGGCCTGAAAACCGCTGCGTTAA
Organism: bacterium; assembly: GCA_963641615.1. Lineage (GTDB taxonomy): Bacteria > Bacillota > Clostridia > Oscillospirales > Oscillospiraceae > Faecousia. Next base: position 1,630 of record CAVIFH010000284.1, read on the forward strand.
ATTTGATTCATCATGCGGAGCAGACCGGGGAAGTGCTGGATATCCCGAGTTTATGCGCGTGCTTTTCCAAAGCAGTTTCAGATATGCTCGTTCCGAGAGTTGAAATGGCAATAGAGCAGACCGGCTGCCGCAAGATTGCGATTGCGGGAGGCGTGGCGGCCAATTCCCGCATCCGAAGCAGCCTGCTGACCATGGCAAGCCGCATGGACATAAGCGCCTATATGCCGCCGTTGCGGCTGTGCGGGGACAATGGTGCCATGATCGGTTCCCAGGCATATTATGAGTATCTTGCGGGAAATGTGGCAGATATGAGCTTGAACGCCTACGCGACGAAGTCTATTCTGGGGGAGTCCCTGTGACGAAATAAACAGATTTCCTTTTCTATCTGGCAGCTTCGCCGGATAGAAAAATATTTATGCAAATATGCAAAATGGCAAATTTGCGCCGGAGGAAAGATATGCTTTTGATTGCATCCGGGCTGCGGGAAATTTCTTTCGAGCAGCTGATGAAGGTGTATTCCGAGTCAAATCAAAAAAATGGTGCAATCATTGCACCATTTGATACGCCGGAACATCAGCTTCGTCTTGCCGAGGACGATTTCTATGAATATCTGCATGATGAGTTCTTCCTCCTGCCGGGGGCATGCTATGCCATATGGCAGGATGGCGGGGTCTACAGAAGCGCACTGCGTTTTGAGCCATATCTGGACGGAATTCTTCTGGAAGCGCTGGAAACCGCTCCGCAGGAGAGAAGAAAAGGTTATGCGGAGTGCCTAATCCGCGGAGTTCAAGCCTATATTTTTGCGAAGGGGCATGCTGTGATCTATTCCCATGTAAGCAGGAAGAACGCAGTTTCCCTCGCTGTGCATAAAAAATGCGGATTTCAGTTTTTTTCAGAGTACGCCGCTTATATCGACGGCAGTGTGGATTCAGCGGCGTATACAATGTGTAGTTCGAATTTCACAAAAAGCGACTCTGATATTGCACATTTTTAAGAAATGTGCTAATATTCGTGTATGGCAGTGCCGCCCGGGTATGGCATGCGGCATCGGCCTGCAGAAATCTCAAGGAGCGATGGCTATGCAGAATATTGGGAAACAGTATCATATTCACTGTGTTTCAGGAGATGTGGGGCGCTATGTTTTTCTTCCCGGCGACCCGGGAAGGTGCGAATCCATTGCGGCATATTTTGACCATCCGGTTCATATTGGGATGAACCGCGAGTATAATGTCTATACAGGTTACCTCTGCGGGCAGAAGGTTTCCGTCTGCTCTACGGGTATCGGCGGCCCTTCAGCGGCAATTGCCATGGAGGAGCTGTCCACAATCGGCGCAGATACCTTCATCCGAGTAGGCACCTGCGGCGGCATTGACCTGGATGTGCAGCCGGGGGATATTGTTGTGGCAAGCGGGGCCATCCGCTATGAGCACACGTCCCTGGAGTATGCCCCCATTGAGTTCCCGGCGGTTCCGGACTTTGGCATTACGGAGGCACTGAAGGAGGCAGGTGAATCCCTTGGGTATCGTACACATGTCGGTGTGGTGCAGTGCAAGGATTCCTTTTATGGTCAGCACAGTCCGGAGAAATCACCGGTTTATTA
>CAVIFH010000285.1:0-3224 GCA_963641615.1 bacterium
ACAGCAGCTCATATACCCCCACCATCATTAAAAGGCCCCACACAATCGCCGCTACAATTTTCGGCGCGACCAGTACGACCAGCACCAGCAGCGGCACCAAAACCGCGGCGGCAAGCATTCTTTGCTTCATATCACGTTCCTCCAAAGCGGCGACTGCGCCGATGATATTCTTCAATTGCCTGATCCAGATGCTCCGGAGAGAAATCCGGCCACAGCACATCCATAAACACATACTCGGAATAAGCCGACTGCCATAGCAGGAAATTGCTGATGCGCTGCTCTCCGGATGGGCGTATGATCAGCTCCGGATCCGGTACACCCCCGGAATAAAGGTAATTTGAAAAAACATCCTCAGTCAGCGCCGCCGCCTTCCCCGCCGCGGCATCCGCCATATACGCTTTGACCGCGTGGACAATTTCATCCCTGCCTCCGTAGTTCAGGCAGAAATTCACCTGCACATCATAGTCAGCCGAGCGCATTTCCGCACGCCTGCACAGCTGCTGCAAATCCGGACTGAGCCGTGACAGGTCCCCGAAAAACCTGAAGCGCACCCGGTTTTTCTCCATGTCCGCCAGTGCTTCCTCCAAATAGCGGCGAAGCAGCCGCATAATGCCCGCCACCTCGTCCGCGGAGCGTTTCCAGTTCTCGGTAGAGAACGCATACACCGTCAGGTATTCCACGCCCAGCGTCCGGCAGTAGTTTGCAATGCGGCGAAACGCCTCCGCTCCCGCGGCATGTCCTGCCGTTCTCGGCAAGCCCCGCTGCTTTGCCCATCGCCCGTTGCCGTCCATAATAATGGCAATGTGGCGGGGCGGGGCCGGTTTCTGAATATCGTTTTCCAAATGCGTGTCTCCTTTCCTCCGTGAAAGGCTGAAAACAGGGGCGCTGATGCACCCTTCTTTTCAGTCTTTCACTCCCGGAATAAATCCGGGAGTGTTGACAAACTGATTTACACCGATGGCACTGCCTCAGATCGCCATCAGTTCCTTTTCCTTGGCCGCAAGGACAGTGTCCACATTCTTGATGTTCTTGTCCAGCAGATCCTGCAGGTCTTTCTCTGCCTTCTTCTGGTCGTCCTCGGTGATTTCGCTGTTCTTTTTCAGCTTCTTTACATAATCCATGCCGTCGCGGCGGATGTTGCGAAGTGCCACCTTTGCGTCCTCTGCGTAGCGCTTTACCTGCTTTGTCAGGTCCTTGCGCCGCTCCTCGGTCAGCTGCGGGAACACCAGGCGAATGATACGGCCGTCGTTTTGCGGATTGATGCCCAGATCGGATACCTGAATGGCCTTCTGAATGTCCTTCAGGAGCTTGGAATCCCAGGGCTGGATGATCAGCGTACGGGCATCGGGAGAGGAAATGGTTGCCACGCCGTTCAGGGGCGTCTCACTGCCGTAATACTGCACGGTAATGCGGTCCAGCACCTGGGGGTTGGCGCGCCCCGCCCGCACAGCGCCGAAATCCTCGGCTAAATGCTCAAGGGTCTTATCCATTCTTCTGGAATATTCTTTAAAATCCACGCTCATTTGTTAATCCTCCTTGACAATCGTTCCTATTTTTTCTCCGCATACCACACGGAGGATGTTTTGGGGGTCCTTCAGCGCAAAGCACACAAGCGTCATATGGTTGTCCATTGCCAGCGTCATTGCGGTGGTATCTGTCGCCTGCAGATGGCGGGCAAGGACCTCATCATACGTCAGTTCATCAAATTTTACGGCACTGGGGTCCTTATTGGGGTCCGCGGAATAAATGCCGTCCACATTCTTTGCCATCAGAATGGCATCTGCCTCAATTTCCACGCCCCGCAGCACTGCGCCGGTATCCGTGGAAAAATAAGGATTTCCGGTGCCGCCGGCGAAAATAACCACCTTGCCTTCGTTTAAATACCGGTCCGCCGTATCCCGGGTGAAATACTCCGCGAATTTATTCATCTCCACTGCGGTCAGCACCCGCGCATCCACGCCGTGCTTTTCCAGCGCATCCGCAACGGCAATGGAATTCATCACGGTTGCCAGCATCCCCATGGCGTCACCATGGGAGCGCTGCATCTTATCCGCTCCATCCTTCACCCCGCGCCAGAAATTGCCGCCGCCAATCACGAGGCCGATTTGCACCCCAAGGTCACGGCATGTGCGAATTACCTCGCATACGGAATTGATTACGCCAAAATCCAGTCCGCGGTGCGCTTCCCCTGCCAGGGCCTCGCCGCTCACCTTCAGTAAAATTCTCTTATATCTGACACTGCACTGCGCCAAATTTCCTCACTCCTTTTTGTGCCCTTTTCCGCACAAATTACATCAGTTGTATTCTAACATAAATCCATCTGTCGGGCAACTACCAAACTCTCTTTTTTTGATTCTTTACACTTTCGGCACATTTCACACAGTTTGCCGCGGAGGGATGCCGTAAATCTGCGCTTATTTTGGTTGCCAAGCGACTGCAAATGAAGTATAATAGGCCATTATGAAATTGGCAAGAGAGGATGTTTGGATATGGCAGAAGCAGCCGAAAGCAAAAATTTTATTCATGCCTTTATTGAAGAAGATATCGCCGAGGGTGGGCGTTTTGCCGGGCAGACCGTCCATACCCGTTTCCCGCCGGAGCCGAACGGCTATCTGCACATCGGCCACTGCAAGGCGCTGATTATTGACTTTGGAACCGCTGAAAAATATGGCGGCATGTGCAACCTCCGCATGGACGACACCAACCCCACCAAAGAGGATGCCGAGTATGTAGAAGCCATCCAGGATGACATTCACTGGCTTGGATTCGACTGGGGCGACCGTTTCTTCTTTGGCTCTGACTACTTTGAGAAGGATTACGAATATGCCGTTGAGCTGATTCAGAAGGGTCTGGCCTATGTGTGTGAGCTGACCCCGGAGCAGTTCAAGGAATACCGCGGCGATCTGAATACCCCCGCCGTTTCCCCCTATCGCGACCGCCCCATTGCAGAAAACCTGGACCTGTTTGCCCGGATGCGTGCCGGTGAATTCGAAGACAACCGCTATACGCTCCGTGCGAAAATTGACCTTGCCTCCGGCAACTTCAATATGCGTGACCCGGTGATCTACCGCATCCGCCACATGCATCACCACCGTCAGGGGGACAAATGGTGCATCTATCCCATGTACGATTTTGCCCATCCCATTCAGGACGCTCTGGAGGGAATTACTCACTCTCTGTGCTCACTGGAATTTGAAAATCATCGTCCGCTGTACAACTGGGTT
>CAVIFH010000286.1:0-3222 GCA_963641615.1 bacterium
GTATGTATCTCAAGTTTTTCAAACTGAAAAATTGGGGCAAAAGATCCAGCTTTTCTCCGCAGACGAATTGCGTGGTGCTGCCTTTATCATTCCTGATTTTCCGAAAGCCCCTGTGCGGCATCCGCTGCCTCGCGCACCGTATGGCGGCTGCCGGTCATGATGGACTGCAGCTTTTCCAGGAGAGAACAGAGCTGCTCTGAAATCTGCGTAATTTCATCTGACGTATTTTCAATCTGGCCGGATACCTTCTCCAAGGCCTGCGCTGTCTGCTGGCCAATCAGCCGCGCCCGCACTTTCGCATTTCGCTCCACCTGCTCCGCACGGCGGTATGCCTCCAGCTCGGACTCCGAGGGGCTGGGCGGAGACATATCCGGCTTTTCGGCAAGCTGCTTTTCGAGCTCTGCAACCCGCTTCCGCAGCATTTCGTTCTCAGAGCGTGCGTCACTTAAATTCTTTTCCAGTGAATCATCTTGCTCGGCGTCCCGGGTTCCCTGCTTCCCACGCAGATATTCCAGTTCATTTGTAAGCTGTGCTACCTGAGATGCATGCTTATTGTTTGTATACTCCATATACCGCACAACATCCTCGCGGTTAAAACCGCGGAATGCGGAACGAAATTGACCAGGCTGCTCCATCATCAAAAATCCCCCGTTACATCTTTTAGTGGATTATAGCATATAAAACATAGGAAAACAACTGCCGCTGTGCGAAAAATGGAGGACGGCAATACACCGTCCCCCAGGGATTACCCAATCTTAAAAATACCGTTTGCTTCCAGAATGATCAGCACCACAACTACTGCCAAAGCGCCGCAGGCAATCCACAAAATTGCGTCAACCTGCTTCAGCGTAATTGGGATTTTCCCGTAAAGCAGCTTTTTTTGCGCGTCCATTGCTGAGGAGAATCCGTCCAGCTCTTTCTCACGCTTTTTCAGCTGCTGTTCCTTCTGCTCAAGAAGCCGCTCTTTTTCCTTTAGCTCCTGCTCATTCATCATTTCTTAACCAGATATTTCCGAATGTCCAGTGCCACCGCAATCACAATGACCAGGCCCTGAACGATGTAATTGTAATACGGATTGACGCTGAGGAACTGCAGGATAATCTTCAGAAGCTCAAATACCAGCACACCCACCAGAATTCCCGGTATTGTGCCGATACCGCCGGTTGTGGATACGCCGCCGATGGTGCAGCCTGCAATTGCCTCCAACTCATACCCGCTGCCCATACTTGCGGAGGAGCCGCCGGACTTTGCCGCCAGCAGGTAACCCGCGATTGCATACATGACGCCTGCCGTAATGTAAATCCAGATGGTAGTCTTGGCTGTATTCACACCGGAAACCTCCGCCGCGACCTCATTGCCGCCAATGGCATACATATATTTTCCATGGCAGGTTTTATTGTAAACAAACCAGAAAATAATTCCGAATACAAGCGCTACAATGGCGAGATACGGAATATGGAAGCCACGCACATTTCCAATACGTCCGGTAATCAGCTTTGTATAAATCTTCTGGAAGCCGCCAATCGGCTGTGCATCCGTCATAACCAGCGCAATACCATAAATAATCGTCTGTGTGCCAAGTGTCGCGATAAAGGGCGGTACACTGAGCTTTGCAATAATCAGGCCGTTAACCAAACCGACGATGAATCCGATTGCAACCACAATAAGCAGCACAAGGAGGATATTCATTTCCGGAACACTTTTCCAGAGTCTGCCGGTGTAGTCACCGCGCTGGCACAAAATACCCGCCAGGCACGCTGCAAGGCCGACCTGACGGCCTGCGGAAAGGTCCGTTCCTTTTGTAATCAGGCATCCGGAGACGCCAAGCGCAATCAAGAAGCGGACTGCAGTATTGCTCAGCAGGTTGCTCAGGTTCGCCCAAGAGAAGAAATTATCCACCCTGCAGCCGACAACAATTGCCGCAATAATCAAAATTACCGCAATTGGGTTGTCCTTTATGACAAACCAGATTTTTCCGCCGACATTTTGCGATTTTAATTTTGTTTCATTCATATGTCACGCCTCCGTTTGCTTACTCAAACTGTGTGGCCAAAGCCATGATCTTCTCCTGGGTTGCTTCCTCGCCCTGTACGAAACCGGTCACGCGTCCGCTGCACATAACCATAATGCGATCGGACATTCCGATCAGCTCGCTCATTTCGGAGCTGATCATGATAATACTCTTACCCTGCTTCGCCAGGTCCGCAATAATGCAGTAAATTTCGTATTTCGCACCGACGTCAATGCCTCGGGTAGGCTCGTCCAGAATCAGCACATCCGGATCGTTCGCCAGCCACCTGCCAACAAGCACCTTCTGCTGATTGCCGCCGGAAAGCGACTTGATCTGCGTCTTGGAGGAGGGTGTTTTGATGTTCATCTTCTGAACATTTTCCTGAACCAGATTTTCTACCTTTTTCCCATTGATGGCGATGCCGTAATCCAGATATTTTTTCAAGGAAGAGATAGAGATATTGTCTGCGACACTCAATACACCCATGATGCCGCTATGACGACGATCCTCGGTGAGGAGGGCGATTCCGCAGTCAATCGCATCCTTCGGCCGATTGATGTGCAATTTCTTCCCCCGGTAGTAGACATCTCCTTTGCTGTGTGAACGGATGCCGAAAATACCCTCCAGGAGCTCCGTCCGCTGCGCACCCACAAGACCGCCGACGCCAAGGATCTCACCTTTGTGCAGTGTGAAGGAAACGTTTCGGAAGCTCTTCGGATTGATGGAGGTGAAATCCTCGACACGAAGGATTTCCTCTCCCGGCACGTTCTCCCGCACCGGATAAAGATTTTTCAGCTCGCGGCCAACCATTTTCGTGATGATCATATCGGTAGTCAGCTGATTTGCATTCCAAGTGCCGATATACTTGCCGTCGCGCATAATGGTAACTTCATCGCCGATGCGCAAAATCTCATCCATCTTATGGGAGATATAGACGATTGCAACATTTTCCGCCTTCAGGTCTTCAATGATCCGGAAAAGCGCGTCCACCTCATTCTGCGTAAGAGAGGATGTCGGCTCATCCAAAATCAAAACGCGGCAGTTTGCGGACACTGCCTTTGCGATCTCTACGGACTGCATTTGTGATACACTCAGGTCCCCGACCTTCTGCTTTGGGTCAAAATTCATGCGGACCTTCTTCAGCAGCGCTTCCGTATCCTTATACATTTTATCGTGATCAACCATGGGAATAATCCCAAGGAATTTTTTCA
>CAVIFH010000287.1:0-3213 GCA_963641615.1 bacterium
GTGCAGAGCATAAGACCATTCGCTGCTATGAGGCGGGCCTTCCACTGACGGTGGAAAACGTCCGTGTGCAGACAAGGCTCCATCCGAGATGCGGTACAAGCTTTTTGCTTGTTGTGATGGTTATTTCCATTCTTGTTTTTTCGGCTGCCTCCTCACTGCTGCTTTCTTTGTGCCCGCAGCTGGGGCAGATGCGCGGAACCGCCGGTTATCGGGCCATTATGATCTTATTTAAGCTTCTTCTTTTGCCCCTTGTGGTTGGCATTACGTATGAGATCAATCGATGGGCCGGAAAGAATGACAACTGGTTTACGCGTATTTTGACGGCTCCGGGAATGTGGATGCAGCATTTTACTACCAACGAGCCGGATGACAGCATGATAGAGGTAGGCATTGCCGCGGTGAAGGCGGTTCTCCCGGAGAAAGAGGGGAGTGATCGCCTGTAATGACATATCGGGAGCTTTACATGTATGCCCGCAATGCCCTGTGCGCAGCGGAATCTCAGCCGGAGGCAGGACTGGCAGCCAGGGATCTGATCTGTACTTTTTCCGGAATGACGGCAGAGCAGATGCTGGCCAATTTGGAGCTTTCCGCATCTGAGCAGCTCACAGCTATGGTAAAAGACGGCGTAAGCCGCATGGAGCGGGAGGAGCCCCTTGCCTATGTGGTTGGGGAGTGGGATTTTTACGGCCTTAAATTCTATGTGAATCCCAGTGTCCTGATTCCCCGGGATGACACCTGTGCCGTTACGGAGCTTGCCATCAATCGGTGCCTGTTCATGGAAAAGGACCCCAGAATCTTAGATTTGTGCTGCGGCTCCGGCTGCATTGGAATTGCGGTTGCAAGCCGTGTGAAGGATGCGCGGGTCACCCTTGCGGATATTTCCGGCGAAGCCCTTGCAGTGGCGAAGAAAAATATCGCCAGAAATAAAATGGGCGGGCGAATGAGTATTTTTCAGGCAGATGCTCGTAAGAAAGCACCGGAATTCCTCGGAAAATTCGATATGATTGTTTCCAATCCGCCGTATATTACTGCTGAGGAAATGACGCATCTTCCGGTAAGTGTAGCGGATTATGAGCCGCATTTGGCACTGTACGGCGGAGAAGACGGCCAGGATTTTTACAGATCCATTCTTGAAAACTACACAGCAGCCCTTAAGCCCGGCGGCTGTCTGTGCTTTGAGTTCGGTATGAATATGGGAGACGCGGTGTGCGCGCTGCTGGCCGAAAAGGGATATACGATCGTGGAAAGAAAGCAGGATTATAACGGCAGAGAACGTGCCGTACTTGCTCAATACGGAGAGAAAGGATAATGGATTATGGCTACGAAAAAAACTGTGTATGAAGCTCCCGCACCTGCCGCGGACAAAAAGAAAGCACTTCAGACTGCACTGGCACAAATTGATAAAAACTTTGGCAAGGGGACAGTTATGCGCCTGGGCGAAAGACCGCAGATGAATGTGGAGGCAATTCCGACGGGTTCCCTTGCACTGGATGCGGCACTGGGCATTGGCGGTATACCGAAGGGAAGAATCATAGAAATCTACGGCCCTGAATCCTCCGGTAAGACGACCCTGGCACTTCACATCCTTGCCGAGGCACAGAAGCGCGGCGGTGAGGTCGCGTTTGTTGATGCGGAGCATGCCCTTGACCCCGTATATGCCTCAGCCCTTGGCGTAGATACGGACAACCTACTCATATCCCAGCCGGATACCGGCGAACAGGCACTGGAAATTACAGATGCCCTGGTGCGCTCCGGTGCGGTGGATGCGATTGTAGTAGACTCGGTTGCTGCCCTTGTTCCCAAGCAGGAAATTGAGGGCGAAATGGGAGACGCTTTTGTCGGACTCCAGGCAAGACTGATGTCCCAGGCACTGCGGAAGCTGGCCGGTACAATTTCAAAAACGAACTGCGTCGTTATCTTTATTAACCAGCTTCGCATGAAGATTGGCGTTATGTACGGAAATCCGGAGACGACCACCGGCGGCAATGCCCTGAAGTTCTATGCGTCGGTTCGACTGGATGTTCGCAAAACAGATGTCATTAAAGAAGACGGCAATATTATCGGCAACAAGACCAGAGTCAGAGTCGTTAAGAATAAGGTTGCACCTCCGTTCCGTGAAGCCTATTTCGATATCATGTATGGTCAGGGTATTTCAAAATGGAGTGAGCTGATTGATCTGGCTGTTCAGCTGGAACTCATCCAGAAAAGCGGCAGCTGGTTCAGCATGGGCGACGAACGAATCGGCCAGGGAAAAGAGAGCGTAAAGACCTATCTTCAGGCGAATCCCGAAATTGCCGCAAAGCTGGAGGAAGAGGTTCGCGCGAACCTCTGGAAGGTGAGCGGAGGCGCACCGAAGGCTCCTGCCAAGGCCGCGGATAATCCGGTAGCCGTAAGTGCGGACGATTTTAACGATGAGGATTGAATCGTTAAAAACGACTCCGGATCGGGCAGGGCGGTATACAGTTCAGTTTGATGATGGTACGGTGATGCACCTTTACCGCCAGACAGTGGAAGAGTTTGCACTGTATACCGGCATGCAGTTTACAGACGAGGAATATCAGGCCCTCCTTCAGAATGCGCAAAAAGTTTCGGTGAGGATGCGGGCCGTCCGCATTGTTTCTGCGTCAGGTGTCTCCAAGAAGGAATTGGAAAGCCGCCTGATTCGAAAAGGGGAGCATCCCGGTGAAGCAAAACAGGCAGTCGCGTGGCTGGAGGATTTGCATCTTGTGGATGACGCACAGACGGCAAGGCAGATTGTATATTCCTGTATTTCCAAAGGGTACGGGGAGGCAAGGGCACGGCAGGTGCTCTTTGAGAAACGAATTCCCAAAGAGCTGTGGAATGATGCCCTTGCCGACTATCCCGTACAGTCAGATAAAATAAGCGATTATCTGAAGACACGGATTACGGATCCGACCGACAGACGCCAGGTCAGGCGTGCTGTGGATGCTTTAATGAGGCGCGGGCACAGTTATCGCGCGATCCGTGAAGCATTCGATAAACTATCCTTTGATTCCGAAGATTTACCGGAGGACGATTCATAATGGCTGTAATCGGTTTTATTTCCCTTGGGTGTGCCAAGAATCAGGTTGATTGTGAGCGGATGATGTACCGCGTTCAGGAGGCCGGTTTTACCATAAGCGGCACCCTTGAAGGATGCGATGTCGTTGTCATCAATACGTGCGGGTTTATTGACTCCGCAAAGTCTGAGGC
>CAVIFH010000288.1:0-3211 GCA_963641615.1 bacterium
GTGCTACGGCTGGGGATTCATGCAGTTCTTTGACGCGCTGATTCTGGGCGTGCTGTCCATTGTGAAAATGTGGGGCATGAATCATTTCCTCACGGCGCTGTCTCTGATCCCGATGGTGCTGCTTTTTATCAGCGCGACGCTGGTAGGACGGGTGATGACAAAGAAATGGGATTACCGGCAGGAATGCTTTTCCAATCTTTCAGATTTTTCACAGGAGAGCTTTTCAGGCATTGCGGTTATAAAGGCCTTCGTGAAGGAAGCCAAGGAACTGATGGCCTTTAAAAAGCTCAATGATGAAAATGAGGTCGCGAATATTGATTTTACCAAAACCTCTGTTTTGATGCGCATTACGGTAACGTCCTTTGTTGAAAGCGTGATGTGCATCATTCTGGGCTATGGCGGCTACCTTGTGTATTGCGGCACCTTTAATGCCGGGCAGCTGATGGAGTTTATTGGCTACTTTACGGCGATTATCTGGCCGATTATGGCTGTATCCGAGCTGATCGACATGACGTCTCGCGGCAAGGCATCGCTGAAGCGGATCAGTGAGCTTTTGGATGCCGAGGTTACGGTGAAGGATCGCCCGGGTGTCAGGGAACTTACGGATGTGAAGGGTGCAATTGAGTTCCGGAATCTGACCTTCCGTTACCCGGATGGGGAACTGGATGAGCTGAAAAATGTCAGCTTCAAAATTAATCCGGGCGAAAGAATCGGCCTGGTCGGAAAAACCGGAGCGGGAAAGACAACTCTGGTTGATTTGATCCTGCGTACCTACAACGTGCCGGACGGTACCATCTTTATTGACGGGCAGGATGTAAATGATGTGACCATTCACTCCGTGCGTGAGAGCTGTGCCTATGTGCCTCAGGATAATTTCCTGTTTTCCGATACCATTGCGCGCAACATTGCCTTCGGAGACAAGGAAGTGAATATTCGCGCGGTCAAGCGTGCAGCCATTCAGGCGGATGTGGACAGCAACATTGCCGGCTTCCAGCAGGGATATGAGACAGTGCTTGGCGAGCGGGGAGTTACCGTATCCGGCGGTCAGAAGCAGCGTATCTCCATTGCCCGGGCACTGATGAAGGATGCGCCGATTCTGATTCTGGATGATTCCGTCTCCGCGGTAGACACCAAGACGGAACGTGCGATTCTGGATAATCTTCGCCAGACACGGCAGGGGAAGACAACAATCCTGATCGCCCACCGGATTTCCACGATTGAGCAGATGGATCGTGTCCTGTTTATTGACAATGGCATGGTTTCCGGTTTTGCCCCGCATGAGGAGCTGTATGCAAGCAATGCCGATTATCGCAAGATGGTGGACCTGCAGCGGCTTGAGGAAGAGGGAGGTAAGATAAATGCGTGAGTATCTGCCTTTGCTGATTGCCGGCGCGGTTGTCGGAATGTTTACGGCGGTGTTCCTGGTGGCTTACGCGGTGCTGAAGCGCCGCATTCGAAAGCCGGCGCACGAAAGACACATGTCCGACAGCTACCTGATCAGACGTCTGCTCAGCTACGCGAAGCCCTACAATCGGGAATTTATAATTGTATTTCTGGTAATGGCTGTCTCCATTGCCTATGATGTTGTCTCTCCGCTGCTGGTGAGCAGCATTCAGGGCATGATCAAAACCAAAAGCTTTGAGCTCAGCAGACTGTATGCCCTGGTAGCGGTTTATGCCGGAATCCTGGCAGTTTCCATGGTGTGCACCTATATTCAGGCAATGCTTCTGCAGCAGGTCGGGCAGAAAATCCTTACCCAGATTCGTCTGGATACGTTTACCCGAATCGAAAGCCTGTCCCATGAGCAGCTGAACCAGATCCCTGTCGGAAAGCTGGTCACCCGTGTCAGCAATGACCCCAATTCCATCAGCTATCTGTTTACGAATATCCTTGTGACGCTCTTAAAAAATACCATGGTGATTATCGGCGTGATGGGGGCCATGCTTGTTCTGAACTATGCGCTGACGCTGATGCTCCTGTGCTTTGTGCCGTTTCTTGTGGTGTTTACGCTTATTTTCCAGCGGTTCAGCCGGGAGGTACACCGCAAGGTGAATAATACCCGCACGGATGTGAATACCTATCTCTCCGAGAACCTTTCCGGTATGAAGATCACGCAGATTTTCAACCGCGAGGATGTCAAAATGGAGGAGTTTGTCGAAAAGAGCCACAATCTGGCGAAGGCAAAGTTCAGCCGTACACTGGTATTCGGTATTTTCCGTCCGATGGTATACATGCTGTTTGTCACATCCAATCTGTTCCTGTTCTACATCGGCTGCAAGGGATACATTCAGGATACGCAGTTCCTGGGGCAGACCATTACGAGCGAAATCGTCGTCGCCTTCTATATGTATATCTCCAAGTTCTTTAACCCCATTCAGGCGCTGGCGGAGCAGTTCGATATGCTTCAGCAGTCCTTTGCGTCTGCAGAGAAGATCTTTACAATTCTGGATATGGTTCCGGAAATTACGGATGCGCCGGATGCCATTGAACTGGATGAAATCAAGGGCGAAATTGAGTTCAAGGATGTATGGTTTGCGTATAAGGAAAATGAGTGGGTGCTCCGCGGGGTTTCCTTTCATGTCTACCCGAAGCAGACAGTGGCCTTCGTCGGCGCGACCGGCGCGGGAAAATCAACAATTCTCTCTCTGATTTGCAGGAACTATGACATTCAGAAGGGTGAAATCCTGATTGATGGCATCGATATTCGGAAAATCAAAATATCCTCCCTGCGCAGCCACTTCGGCCAGATGCTGCAGGATGTATTCCTGTTTTCCGGAGACATCCGCAGCAATATCCTGCTGCGGGAGGAGAATATCAGCGACGATGCCGTGTGGGAGGCCTGCCGCTATGTCAATGCGGATGGTTTTATCCGCCGCTTAGACGGCGGACTGGATGAAACCGTACGGGAGCAGGGCAACAACTTTTCCGCCGGTCAGCGTCAGCTGCTTTCCTTCGCAAGGACGATTATCCATAAGCCCTCTGTCATGATTCTGGACGAGGCAACCGCAAATATCGATACGGAGACAGAGGTCCTGATCCAGGATTCTCTGGAGAAAATGAAAAACATCGGTACAATGCTGATTGTTGCCCACCGATTGAGCACCATCCAGCATGCCGACAATATTATTCTGCTTTCCCACGGGCAGATCATTGAGCAGGGTACTCATCAGGAGCTTCTGCATCTGCACGGGAATTACTACCAGCTTTATAC
>CAVIFH010000289.1:0-3203 GCA_963641615.1 bacterium
GCCTTTACGAGGCTTGCCTCTGTGAATCTGGCGGGAGGCTGTGTAAAATGCTGCTGCTTATCAAGCTTTGTCGGAGTCGTTTTTTCTCCTGTCTGCAGATCCGGCAGCGGTGAACCGTTCACTTCCGCCTCTTCATCCTTGCTTTCCTCGTATACGGCGATAAACCCGGGGAAACGCAGGCTCTGATTGGCACTGCGGAAGGTGTGTCCTTCGCACACGGTCTCGATGGATACCGTGTCATAGACGGCATTTGCCATCTGACTTGCGAGGAAACGGCTCCAAATCAATTTGTACAGCCGATACTGGTCATTTGACAGGCTGGCGCGGACACGTTCCGGGTCGAGCTCTACATGGGTCGGCCGAATTGCCTCGTGGGCATCCTGCGCCCCCGCTTTTGTCTTGTATACATGGAAGGAGCCGTAGTGATACTCCTTCCCGTAGCGGCTGCGTATAAAGTCAGCCGCGGCGGCCATTGCCTCATCGGAAAGACGCAGGGAGTCCGTACGCATGTATGTGATTAAGCCAAGAGTTCCCTCTCCCTCTACATCGACGCCCTCGTATAACTGCTGCGCGATCATCATGGTGCGCTTTGGCGTCATGCCGAGCTTGCGGGATGCCTCCTGCTGCAATGTGGAGGTCGTAAAGGGAGGCGATGCGGACCGCTTCTTTTCCGCTTTCTTTACATTTGTTACGGTAAATTCCTTGCCGTCTATGTCATCAATGACTGCCTGCGTCTGCTGCTCGTTTTCGAGCTCACGCTTCTTTTCCTCTCCATAGTAACGCGCCGCAAAGCTGCCGGGTTTCCCCTGACGATTCAGTGTTACGTCCAGCGTCCAGTATTCCTTCGGCTGAAATGCCCGGATTTCATTTTCCCTGTCTACAACCATGCGGGTTGCCACAGACTGCACACGTCCTGCAGAAAGCCCTCTGCGTACTTTTTTCCAGAGCAGCGGCGAAAGCTGGTAGCCTACGATGCGGTCAAGAATGCGCCGCGCCTGCTGCGCGTCTACCAGATCATAATCAATTTCTCGCGGGTGCTGAATGGACTCCCGCACCACGCGCTGGGTAATTTCATTGAATGTAACCCGATGTGCCTTATCGTCCGGCAGCTTCAGAAGCTCCTTAAGATGCCAGGAAATTGCCTCCCCTTCACGGTCAGGGTCGGTTGCGAGGTAAACGGTCTGCGCCTGACCGGCAGCGGCGCGAAGCTCCTTGATGAGTTCCTCTTTCCCCCGCACGGGAATATAATCCGGCTTAAAATCGTGCTCCAGGTCTACGCCCATCTTGCTTTTGGGGAGGTCACGCAGGTGTCCCATGCTGGCTTTTACCAGGTAGTCCGGTCCTAAATATTTTCCAATTGTCTTTGCCTTGGATGGTGACTCCACAATCACCAATTTTGTTGGTTTTGCCATGAATAACTTCCTTTTTCGCTATTTTCGCGCAATTCGATTGCCCGGCAGACGCACAATTGCACCCTTGAGCTCCAGCATTGTCAGGCTGCGCAGAAGCACACCGGATGCAATGCCGGTTCTGGCAATTATGTCGTCGACACAGGTGCCGCCGATGTCAATTGCATCTATAATCTGCTCTTCCTGCGAAGAAAACGCAGGGAGCGTATTTTTTATGTCAATATACGGTGAAGGCCGCGGAATGTCAACTGCTTTTTTCACTTTCTCAGGAGTTTTCTCCGAATTTCGCGGAGAACGGGGAGGCGAAGAGACGCCCCTGGTGCTTCTGCTGCCTTTCGCGGCCGGATCGATTTTGTGTATCTTATCCGGAAAAATCGACGCATATTCGCCGATGACATCCCATCCGCAGGTTACGGAGCCGGCACCCTCCTTCAGCAGATTGTTGCTTCCTGCAAAGCTTGGCAAATCAATATTTCCCGGGACAGCGTAAACATCACGCCCCTGCTCCAGTGCCTGACGTGCGGTCGTTAACGCGCCGCTGCGCTCGGGTGCTTCCACAACAACCGTCGCGACACAAAGACCGCTGATAATACGATTACGTTTCGGAAAATTCCATTTGAGGCCGCCGGTTTTGGGGAGAAACTCAGAGAGAATGCACCCATTGCATGCAACCTGACGAAACAGTTCCCTGTTTTCCTTCGGGAAAACAACGTCCACGCCTGTGCCAAGCACGCCGACGGTTGTGCTGCCGGCGTGAAGTGCCCCTGTCATGGCTGCGGCATCAATGCCCGCGGCCAGACCCGAAACGATCGTACCCCCGCATGCGCTGATTTCTGCTGCAATTTTCCCGGCGACCATGCAGCCATATGCGGTGCTTTTTCGCGTCCCGACGATGCTGATGGCAGGGATGTCGTCAAATTTGGGGAACTGCCCTTTATAATAAAGCACCAGAGGCGGGTCATAAATATTCTTCAGACGGTTCGGATACGCTTCATCGTTATATGTGACGATCTGAATATTCTCTTTTTCGCAATACTCCAGTGCTGCCTGAAAAATGGATAGATTTTTATCTGACAGAGCGGTGATTGCCTGCTGCCGGAGCCCCTGAATTTGCATCAGCTGCGCAGGGCTTGCATGATAGACTGCCTCCGGAGTGTGGAAATACTCGAGCAGCATTCGCTTGACATGCTCATTCATGCCGGGACGATGTGCAAGCCACAGCCAGTATTCCGGCATCTGTCTTCCTCCTTCGCAAATGCAGCCGGTGCCGCACTATCTCTTCATTTGCCACATGACAATGGCTGCCGCAATTGCCGCATTCAGGGACTCACAATGCGGGTTCATCGGAATAATCAGCTTTTCATCTGCACAGGTGAGAATTTCCGGACGAACCCCTCTGCCCTCACTGCCGATTACCACTGCCATTTCGCAGAGCTTCGCAGAGCGAATATCACGCGCACAGTCATCCAGCGCAGTTACCGCAACGGGAATATGTGCTGCTTTGCACGCTTCTGCCGCATCGGTCCATGCCGCTGTTACGACTTCTGTGCGAAATACCGCACCCATGGATGCGCGCACGACCTTAAAGCTGTAGGGGTCGGCACAGCCATCCAATAAGACCACCGGAACATCCAGAGCATCCGCCGTGCGGAGAATTGTGCCCAGATTTCCCGGATCCTGTATGCCGTCCAATAGAAGCATTCCGCCCTTTACGGAAAGTGCTTTCCTGGGAGGCAGACGGCATATGAACACCGCTCCCTGAGGGGACACGGCAGGGGAGACGGAGCACATCAC
>CAVIFH010000290.1:0-3198 GCA_963641615.1 bacterium
CAA
This sequence comes from bacterium, assembly GCA_963641615.1. GTDB lineage: Bacteria > Bacillota > Clostridia > Oscillospirales > Oscillospiraceae > Faecousia. The sequence continues at coordinate 4 of CAVIFH010000290.1, forward strand.
GCGGAATGATTCCGTCTGACAGGAAGGCTCTCAGATAAGTTTCCTGATTGAGACTGTACGTAATCGCTCTTCCGGTCGCAGAACTGCGGTCGGTCATTGGCTGCACCTGTCTGAGCCACGCAAAATAAGCATCCACCAGAGGGCGGACGTGTATGTTCCTGTATTCCAGCTGTTCTTCAGAACTTTTGGCCTTACACAGGTTTTCTACATGATAAATCTGGGAAATTCGCCTGGATGCCTCGAATGCAATGGTTCCTTTCGACTTTTCTGCCCCATCTGCCTTGCAGATGACAGCAAACCTTCGTTTGGCATGAACCCAGCAGCCGGCAACGGTCAGATCTCTGCTCTTTTTAGAAAGAGAATGATAGACCTGATAGCCATCCGTTACGAGTATTCCCTGATACCCCTCCAAAAAGGAGGTTGGATAATCGGAACTGCGTCCATCACAGTACTGATAAAGATAAATGGGGACAGCTCCGTATTTCTCATGTGTGTGGTAAACCCACATATAGCTTTTGTGGTTTGGTCCTGAAGGATTGGGCGGATGAATCAGTTTAAACGGCGATTCATCACAATGAATCAGCTTTGCTTCAAGAAGCTTTTCATGCATCCTTTCATAAATTCGGAACAGGAACCTTTTATACAACTCAATGACCCATCCGGCCATCACCTGACGGGAAATATGCACATCAAACTGTCTTGCGATTGCTTCTGAGTACCGGTTAAGCGGAACAGCGCATTCATACTTAGCAGTAATAATCGCTGCTCCCAGTGATTCTGTAAGAAGACTGTGCGGCATCAGTTCATTCGGATGATCTGCCCTGACAATCGTCCCTTCATTTTTCTTGTCGGCGTAAACCGCGATGTGACGATGGTGAAGCACAAACTCGGCCGGGATGTAATCCAGCTTAGAATAGATTTCATCAGGCAGCCGCTTGTATCCGAATGGAAATAGTTCTCGAAGCTTTTCTTCAGAAAGTTCTACAGCTGGATCTTCCTCTATACGGACAGACTTAAGATCTGCCTCCCGTTTACCGGCACTTCTCTTTCTGGAATACTTGATAACTTCCTGCTCCTGTGGTTCCGGAGCAGTTCCTTCTTCTGCGATCTTTTCAGCTTCATTGCCGATGATTTTTCCGTCTGCGTCAAAAGAATACTGCCCATCCACCTGGGCCTGTTCTGTCTTTCTGCCAAAACGATGATTCGTGAGAATGCGTACATCTTCCAGGAGAAGATCAATCTTTTTCTCAAGAGCCTCGATCTTCGCCTGATTCTCTGCATCACGCTTTTCCATGGCATCCAGCTGCTGCGCAATAGCGCGGTACAGAATCAGGATTGCCTCCCTGGGAAGAGCATTCAATTGTTCATCGGTTAGAGTCTGCATGACTCTAACGTAAAGCCTGTTTCCCTTGATTTCAAGGGGGATTTTCCGTATCCACACAAGTTGTTCACAGGTGTCCTTGGATTGTGAATACGCAAAGCTCACAGCAGTTTTGGCGTGGATTTTCGAATGCTCTTGGTCATGGTTTCACCATCCATCAGACGATGAAATTCCTCATAGGAAAGGTTTCTCACTTCCTGCGGTGTGCGAGGCCAGCGAAAGGATCCGTCAGCCACACGCTTATAGAGAAGAAGGAATCCATCCTCCTCGTATGTGAGACATTTGATACGGTCGTTTCTACGGCCGCAAAAGAGAAACAATGTATCCGGTGCAAACGGATTCAGGTTCATGTCCTGCCTGATCAAAGCAGCAAGTCCATCAATTCCAAGCCTCAGATCGGTATAGCCCAGGCGGATATAGATATGTTGAAAGCCGGTATAGTCTTTAAGCATTGCGCACCGCCCTTACTGCTGTAGTCACAAGATTTTCCGGAGTACCGGAATCAAAACGAATTACGGCACCATTGACTTCAATAGAAATCTGTCCGGCAGCATCTGACACAACAGCATCCGCTGCTGCAGGGAGTTGCTGCGGCTGACGGATTTCCACGAAGTCCCCGGGAACGACATCCAACATTTCACGGCGGATAGTACGTAATCGAGAGCGGTAAGTGTCTACAGAAAGATTATTCTGTCGGCACCATTCCTTCACGGAAAGTCCCGAACTGATGCGTTCAGAAACATCCCTGGCCCATTCCTGGTGTCTGAGTTTGCGCGTAATTGAACCAACCTCTTCCATAAGCTGCCTCCACAAACGGTGAAAACATGATTTAACGGTTTCCACCTGATTATGACGGCTCTAGCGGGAGAGGATAAGGTACGGATTATTTACCGCTTACGGTGCTTGTTCGAATATTTCTGAGGCTTGAGGTGATTCCGATGGACAATACTAATCTGGTTAGTTTTTCTTTAGGTGGAATGGCCTTTGAATATGATGATCATAAAAACAAGCTCAATATAGTCAAACACGGCATTTCATTCAAAAGTGCCGCGCGCATCTTCTTCGATTACGACCGGATTGAATACTACGATGACGAGCACAGTCAGGATGAAGACCGCTACAACACCATTGGAGATACTTCTGCCGGCAACGTCTCCCCGCAAGCGGAAGAAAAAAAGATAACCGGAACAGTGGAGCAATCTATTGGTATGATCAATGAAATTCTCTTTGTGGTGTACACGGAACGCGTCCGGATTGAAGAAAACGGTACACGCACAGATGTCACAAGATTGATTTCCGCACGTCTGGCCACAGATTTTGAAAGGGGGCTTTATTATGGTAAAAACTACTAATATGTCCACAGCTCTAAGGCAAGAACTTTCATTCACAAAGGAAGAGCTCGCAGAACTGGAATCTGCCAAAAAAATGCCCATTACATTTGATTCAGATTGTCCTGAGACAACTCCCGAGCAGGCTGTCAAATTTAAGCGGGTTAATCCGCCTCGCAACAGGACGGTTGCGCATATGGCATAGGGTAAGTCAAATTTCTATTGACACCAACAGCGTTTCTTCAGAGATGATTCTGCCTTTTCCTAGCTCAATAATTACTACTGGATGGCTTTGATATATTTCCGAAAAACTTCCTTATTCGGAATGCTCACCGTCTTGTCCGACCAGCGATAGGACAGATACCCCAGATGTACCAGCAGCGTCATGACGTCGTCCCTTCCGGCAAAGGTCGTCATATCGTTGGTGAATGTTCCTGTGTTGATCGTAACCCTCTCCCCCGCCAGCATCCGAATCACCGCGTCCTT
>CAVIFH010000291.1:0-3183 GCA_963641615.1 bacterium
GATAAGGGCTGGGTCAGCCTGTCCTATGTGTATATGGACGGAGATGTGGGCGCAGATGCCGCCTACGGCACCGTCACCGCAACGCAGCTGAATGTCCGCTCCGGACCGGGTACGAACTATGAGCGTGTGAAGAGCCTGAGTCAAGGCGAGCGGGTACAGGTGCTGCAGCAGATCACCGTCGGCACCACAACCTGGGGCTACGTCAGCGGCGGCTGGGCTTCCATGGATTACATTACCCTTGAGGGAAGCGCAGGCAGCACAAACACCAATACAGGGACTACAACCACCACCGGTGTGGGAACCGGCGTGATTACCGCCACTGCCGTGAATGTGCGTGCCGGCGCAGGCCAGTCCTATGATGTGGTCGGTTCGAAGTCCATGGGTGAGGTCGTCACCATTCTGGAGACGGCAACCGCCGAGGGGTATACCTGGGGCAGAACTGATGTGGGCTGGATTTGCATGAACTACGTCAGCATGAACGGCTAAAGAAATCTGATTCTTATTACATCCGCACCTTCGCGCAATGCAAAGGTGCGGATGTTTTTGTCTCTACCCCAACTATTGACATAGAGCCCGAAAAAAACAGGCTCCTTTGCTGCCTTTACGCTGCAAGGGAACCTGCGTTCTTTTTTTTACTTCTGTGCATCAGGGCACAGCAGCCATTTATTCTGTTCTGATCTTGATTTTATCGTCTTCGACATAGGCTGTGACGACGCTGATGGGTTTCTCGAAGCTGTCAATAATTGCCTCGCTGATGGGATCCTCAAGGTTTCTCTGGATCGTACGGCGGAGATTCCGTGCGCCGTATGTTGCGGAGAAGGATTCCTGTACAAGATTATTCTCCACGGAATCGTCCCATGTAAATGTGAGGCCCCGGGATTGCAGGCTGTCTCTCAGCTCCGTCATCATAATGTCCGCAATACGCCGGAAATCCTCCTGTGTGAGGTGATTGAATGTGATAATCTCATCCACACGATTGATAAATTCCGGGCGCAGGAAGCCCTGCAGAGCCTTCATGGTCTTCTCTTTTACCTGGTCGTGCTGGGTACGCCCGAAGCCCATTGCGGCTACATTGCCCTCAGAGCCTGCATTGGAGGTCATTACAATAATCGTGTTTTCAAAATTCACCGTTCTGCCCTGAGAATCTGTGATTCTGCCGTCATCCAGAACCTGCAGAAGAATATTGAGCACATCCGGATGGGCCTTCTCAATTTCATCAAACAAAACAATGCTGTACGGTCTGCGGCGAATTTTCTCCGTCAGCTGTCCGGCCTCGTCATAGCCCACATAGCCGGGAGGCGAACCGATCAGCTTGGATACCGTGTGCTTCTCCATGTATTCGGACATATCCAGTCGAATCAGGCTGTCCACGCTGTCAAACATATCCATTGCAAGCTGTTTTACAAGCTCTGTTTTTCCCACACCGGTAGGGCCGACGAAGATAAAGGAAACCGGGCGCTTCTTTGGAGAAATTCCCACGCGATTTCTTCGAATGGCCTTTGATACTGCCTCTACTGCCTCATCCTGCCCCACAATGTGCCGGCGCAGGCGCTCCTCAAGGCCCTTGATCTGCTGATACTCCTGGGCTTTAATCTTGGATGCCGGAATCTTCGTCCACAGCTCAATCACTCTGGCAAGGTTCTCAATGGTAACCTGTGGAAGCGGCAGAGCCTCCAGCTTCTCGATTTCCTCCGCGAGTCTGCACAGTCTGCTGCGGATGGTGGCAATACGCTCAAAATTCTGATTCTCCGTGTTTTCATTCAGCATCCGAAGCTCAAGCTCATAGTCGTCCCGCTCCTTCCGGAGCTCAGCGAGCTGCGACAGCTCCTTGCACTGCAGGTTTACATCAGAGCAGGCCTCGTCCAGAAGGTCGATTGCCTTATCCGGAAGATAGCGGTCTGTAATGTAGCGCTCGGAAAGCACAACGCACTGCCTCGCAATTTCCGGAGAAATTGCAACGCTGTGAAAATCCGCGTAGGTTTTCGAAATTCCCTGCAGGATTTCAACCGCCTGCTCTATCGTCGGCTCCGCAACCGTCACCGGCTGGAAGCGGCGCTCCAAAGCGGCATCCTTCTCGATGTACTTGCGGTACTCCGTGTAGGTTGTCGCACCGATAATCTGAATTTCTCCACGGGAAAGGGGCGGCTTTAAAATATTGGCCGCGTTCATGCTTCCCTCTGCGTCACCCGCGCCCACAAGATTGTGAACCTCATCCACAACCAGAATGATATTGCCGCATTCCTTGATTTCCGTAATCAGGCTCTTCATACGGCTTTCAAACTGGCCTCGGAACTGAGTTCCTGCAACCAGGGCTGTCAGATCCAGCAGAAAAACCTCTTTATCGCGAAGCTTGTAGGGAACATTTCCTTCCGCAATTCGCTGGGCAAGGCCCTCCGCAATGGCGGTTTTGCCCACGCCGGGCTCACCGACCAGGCAGGGATTGTTTTTCTGCCGACGGTTCAGAATCTGGATGACACGCTCCGTCTCTACGTCCCGGCCGATCACCTTGTCGAGCTTCCCTGCCCGGGCTCTTCCGGTCAAGTCCATGCAGTAGGCATCCAGAAACTTATGCTTTTTAATCGTCTTCTTTTTATCCTGCTCTTCTCCCTGCTGCTCCTTCTTCTTCTGGCCGGGAATGGGGAAGCTGCCGCTGCCAAGAAGCTGATTCAGGAGCGGGAATGTGGCAGTGCGGCTCTCCGGGTTATCCTCCCCGGACTCATTGTCGTTCTGCCCGAACATGCTGCTCATTTCATCACTGATTGCATCCAGATCATCTTCTGAAATGCCCATTTGCTTTACGACTTGGTCGATTTGGGGAATTCCCAAACTGCGGGCACATTTCAGGCAGTAGCCCTCGTTTAATGTATTCCCGTTCTCTACTCTCGTTATAAATACAACCGCAACATTCTTTTTGCATTTTACGCACATTTTAGGCTGCATTGTCTTTACTCTCCTTCAAAAGGATTTTCTTTTATTCGCAGTATAGCACATTTGTGCGAAAAAAGGAAAAACAAACTATGAACCGGGCGCGCATTCAAACCGCTCGATCCCATCATCGTACCACAGATGGGTCATATACAATCCTCCCGGGGGGACAGTGGGACCTGCCGCTGTCCGATTGCCGGAATCCAGGATGCTCCCGATCTCCTCTGGCCGGATCTTTCCCTCTGCACTGTATACCAC
>CAVIFH010000292.1:0-3179 GCA_963641615.1 bacterium
TCTCGCGCTCACCCCTCTTCCCGAAACTTTTAATGGGAAGAGGGGGCTTTTTTATTCGGTTTTCGAGGAGGGTGCGGGAGGAGGCTTTTGGCACAAAAGCCGTCCTCCCGCCGATCTCATACCCGTCCCCTCACACCGAGAACTGCCACTTGATGAACTGTTCCAGGGCGGTCATGGCGTTGTGGTAGCCGTTGCTGTTGCGCAACACCACGTCAGCGGCGGCACGGTAGATGTCGATGCGCTCATGATAGAGGCGCTCCACTTCCCCAAGACCCTTCTGCGCCAAAAGGGGGCGGCGCTCCAGCTTAATGTCGCTCATGATGTCCTCCAGCGGGCGGTCAATGAGCAGAATCATGCCGCTGGACTGCATAATGGCGCGGTTCTCTTCCCGGAGGATCATGCCGCCGCCGGTGGAGACAATGGCGGGCGTCTCCCGCGTCAGCTGAATGAGCAGGTTCGTTTCCGCGCGGCGGAAAGCGTCCTGGCCGTATTGATCGAAAATGTCCGTTACCGGGCAGCCGAAGGAGGCGGTGATCCACCCGTCGGTGTCTACATAGGGAAGCCCCAAATCGTTGGCCGCACGGCGCCCCAGACTGCTTTTGCCGGAACCGGGCATGCCAATGAGAAACAGATGACGCTCCATCATGGCGATCAGTCCTCCTTCAGCAGCTTTTCCTGAACCCCGCGGCTAAGCCGCATGATCTCCTGATAGAGGGCGCGGGTTTCTGCGGTGAGGGTTTTGTCGGTCAGATAGCCGCAACGGGAGAGCAGCACCTGCTCTTCACGGCTCTGATCCAGCACGGGAAGCCCTTTGGCTTTCTTCGTTTCCGCTACCTTTCGGCTGATCTCCATGCGCTTTTCAAACAGCGCCACCATTTCACGGTCAATTCCATCCAGTTGGGCTCGAAGGTCACTCAGCTCTTCCATCCCTTACGCCTCCTTGCTTTCACCCTTCTTCATGGTGAAGGTGAAAGCAGATCCTTCTTTGGTATCCTCCAGATAAATCTGTTCGCCGTGCATCTGCATAATCCTCTGGCAGATGCTCAATCCCAGGCCGGTTCCCTTGCCGGAGGTATGGGCGCGATCCGCGGTGAAGAACCGCTCGAACACCTTCGGCCGATCCTCCGGCAGAATGCCCACGCCGTTGTCTGCCACGGTAATGGCATACTTGTCGTCACGGGCGTGCACCGACAGGGTAATCTGCCCGCCTTCCGGGGTAAATTTCATGGCGTTATCCAGCAGATTTACCACCACCTGCTCGATACGGTCACTGTCCCCGCGGACATACAGATTGTCATCGTCAAAGTCGCACACAATCTCCAGATGCTTGTTGTCCAGGTCATTCATGCGGCGGATGATGGCACGGCGGAGCATCTCGCAGATGTCGAAGTCCGTAATGGTTAATGCGGCATCGTCACGCTCCAGACGGCTGAGGGCCAGCAGCTGACCGATCAACTTGCTGAGGCGCTTGGTCTCATCCCCCACAATGGCGAGATAATGGGCGTGCTCCTCAGGGGGAATGGTGCCGTCCTCCATGCCCTGCACAAAGCCGCTGATGCTGGTAATGGGGCTCCGCAGCTCGTGGCTGACATTGGCCACAAACTCCTTGCGGCTGGATTCCGTTTCGCTGATCTTGTCTGCCATGGTGTTGAAGGAGCGGGACAGCTCCGTCACTTCGGGGGCTCCCTTGGTAATTTCCACCCGGGCGCCGAAGTCACCGTCTGCCATGCGGCAGGCCGCCGAGGTGACCTGCTTCAGGGGCTTCAGGATGGAGCGGACGTAGAGGAAAGCCAGCACCACCGCGCCCACCAGCACGAGCAGGGACACGATAATGACCTTGGTCATCAGGCTGTCAATGCCGCTTTCGATGTACTGCACCTTGGTTTGAATCAGCACCGCGCCCAGCACGGTGTTGTTCTGCATAAAGGGAACGCCCACGGTGAAGGTGGGATCGCCGTTGACCATGGTGCGCACGGAGATTTCCTCGCCGCCCAGCACCTTGACCAGCGCATTGCTTAGCTCCTTGCCGTTGAGGGAGGAAGCAAGGGTGGAATCCTGCGAGCTGACGGCCTGCATGTTGTCCATCACCTGGCCGGAGCGGTTCACCACCACAATGTAGGCGCCGAACTCATCGTTAACCGATGAGGCCTTCCAGTTCAGATAGCTCTGCCATGAGCTGGCGGTAGAAAAGGTGTGGCCGCCGATGGAAACGGAAGTGCTCTGCGCCGCCAGATAGGCGATTTCCCGCGCTTCCTTCTTCAGCTCGTCCAGCCGATTGTTGATCTGCTGGTTCCGTATGGTGCTGCAGCAGATGCCGGCCAGCACCACGGTGATCACCACCACCACCGCCACAATCAGGGATATGATACGCTTAAACATGCCCCGTTACTCCCCAAGGGTCACTTGATCTCAAATTTGTAGCCAACGCCCCAGATGGTGCGGATCATCCAGCCGTGCTTTTCGCAGTCGGGCAGTTTTTCCCGCAGACGCTTGATGTGCACATCCACCGTGCGGGAGGAATCACCGGCAAAGTTGTAGCCCCACACCTGCTCCAGCAGTTGATCCCTAGTGAACACCTGGTTGGGATGGCTGGCCAGGAAGTACAGCACTTCCAGCTCTTTGGGGGGCATGTCGATTTTCTGCCCCTCATAGAACACTTCGTACTGCGTTTGGCTGACGGACAGGCCGGGGAAGGTCAGGGTATCGACCTTTTCATCGTCTACGGTCTGCGTGCGGCGGAGCACGGCCTTTACGCGGGCGACCAGCTCTTTGTTGTCAAAGGGCTTGGTGATGTAGTCGTCTGCCCCCAGCTCCAGACCCAGCACCTTGTCGAAGGTTTCATCCTTGGCGGTGAGCATGATAATCGGAATGGCAGACGTTTTGCGAATGCTCTTCAGCACGCCCCAGCCGTCCATGCCGGGGAGCATGACGTCAAGGAGCATCAGATCAGGGGGATCTTTCCGGAAAAGGTTCACCGCGTCGTCGCCGCGGTCGGCGCATTCCACGCGGAAGCCTTCCTTTTCCAGATAAAGCCGCACCAGACGGCTGATGTTGGGATCATCGTCAACGAGAAGAATGTAGGGCTTATCAGCCATGGTTTTCAGCCTCCTTTTTTTATAACAAGCTGAGTTTGGGATGAATTCAAGGGGTTAAGTTCCAACTTCCAGAGGGCTTTCCGG
>CAVIFH010000293.1:0-3171 GCA_963641615.1 bacterium
GTGCAAAAGGATCAGGACGATATCCTGTTTGAGCAGCTGAAAAAGAAAAAGCGGAAAAAAAGGCGTAAAATTCTGATTACCATACTTATCATTCTGATTCTTCTGGCAGCGGCAGTTATCATCGGCGTTCCGTTCCTGCAAAGGAAGGTACAGACCCAGTTTGTAACGGAATCCACCATTGAAAGCTATGAAGCCTCCATGGGGCGTATCAGTACCACCGTATCCGGCACCGGCATGCTGACAAGCGTTGGCTCCGAACAGATCACCGTGCCGAATGGCGTGGAGCTGGATGAAATTCTGGTTCGCGCCGGAGATACCGTGGACGAGGGCGATCCCATTGCCTCGGTAAAGACCGCCTCGGTTATGACCGCACTGTCTGACCTGCAGTCAGAGCTGGATGACCTGGACGATCAGATCGACGATGCGGAAAATGACTCCGTCTCCAGCTATTTTTCCTCCAAGGTGAAGGGGCGCGTGAAAATCATCTATGCAGAGGTTGACGAAAACGTCGTCGACTGCATGGCCGACCATGGAGCACTTGCTGTGCTGTCGCTGGACGGGTGCATGGCTGTGGACATCGATACGGGTATTGCCGTTTCTGAAAAGGTTACCGTCACCACATCCGACGGAAAGGCATACGACGGCACAGTAGTAAGCAGCACCTCGGAGAGCTGCACCATTACCCTGACGGACAATGGCCCGCTGTATGATGACGAGGTAACCGTAACAAATGCCGACGGCACACGGCTCGGCACCGGAAAGCTCTATATTCACAGTCCTCTTTCCATCACCGGCTATGCCGGAACCATCAGCAGAGTGAGCATTCAGGAAAATCAGGTCGTCTACCAGGGCTCGACCATGTTCACCCTGAAGAACACCGGCTACAGCGCCAATTACGATTCTCTGATTGAAGAGCGCACGGAGAAGGAAGAGACATATAACGAGCTTCTCGAAATTCTGCGCTCCGGAAATGTATGCTCCCCCATCAGCGGAACGGTGCTGTCCATTGATTATAGCGACAGCAGCTCCTCTTCCTCCACTGCCGCAAGCAGCATGACTCTATCCGCATCCGCTTCCACCTCCTCCGACAGCTTTAACCTTGCCACTGTGGCGCCGGATGAAAAAATGGAAGTGGAACTGAGCATTGACGAAACCGACATTCTCTCCCTGGAGGTTGGGCAAACTGCGCAGGTAACGGTAAAGTCCGTCAGCGACGAGGCTGTCACCGGCGAGGTAACCGAGATCAGCAAAGCCGGAACCAGCTCCTCCGGCGTCACATCCTACTCCGCCGTCGTCACAATCGATAAGCAGGAGAAGATGCTCCGGGGCATGACCGCCACGGTGGAGATTCAGATTCAAAGCGAGGGCGATGCTCTTCTCGTTCCCATTGAGGCCGTACACAGCACCAGTACCATTTCCTATGTATACACCACCTACGATGAAGAGACGCAGACTCTCGGCGGTGTCGTCACCGTTGAAACCGGTGTATCCAACAGCAAGTATATTGAAATAACCTCCGGTCTTTCTGAAGGGGATACGGTTTATTACGACCCGGCAAACACCAATGACTTCTTTGCGGGCTTCGGCGACTTTGGCGGCGGCAGTGACTTCGGCGGTTTCAGCGGCGGCGGCATGCCCAGTGGCGGCGGTGACTTCGGCAGCTTCAGCGGCGGCGGTGGAATGCCCAGCGGTGATTTTGGCGGGCAAAGAGGTGGCTGATATGATTGAACTGCGTGACGTATCCAAAGTCTATCAGGTCGGCGACGACCGCGTCCATGCCCTCGACCATGCCAACCTTCACATTTACCCCCATGAATTTGTATCCATTATCGGTCCCTCCGGCAGCGGAAAATCCACGCTGATGAACATCATCGGCTGTCTGGATGTGGCTGACGCCGGCGTCTACCTGCTGGACGGAATGCCGATTGAGGCCTACTCAGAAAAGGAGCTGGCACAGATCCGCAACCACAAAATTGGGTTTGTATTTCAAAATTTCAATCTGATTACGAAGCTTTCCGCATGGGAAAACGTGGAGCTCCCGCTGATTTACCAAAAGGTGCCCCGCGGCGAACGCCAGAAGCGCGTCGCCCATGCGCTGGAGCAGGTGGGGCTTGCGCATCGCGCGCAGCACAGCCCCACGGAGCTCTCCGGCGGTCAGCAGCAGCGTGTCGCCATTGCCCGGGCGCTGGTCACACACCCCAGTCTGATTCTTGCCGATGAACCCACCGGAAATCTGGACTCCAAAACCAGTAAGGAAATTATGGAAATGTTTCACGCCCTCCATGAACAGGGCAATACAATTGTGCTGATCACCCACGACAATGACATAGCAAAGCAGGCACCCCGAAGCATTCACATCCGTGACGGTCAGTTGACGGAGGTGCAGGTATGATTATGGCATTTCGAATGGCTCTGCGCAGCATCAGCGGCAACAAGATGCGTGCGGCTCTGACCATGCTGGGCATCATCATCGGTGTAATGGCGCTGGTTGTTCTCGTCAGTCTGGTAGACGGCGCAACCACCTCAGTAACCGACTCCGTATCTTCTCTCGGCAGCAGCTCCATTACCGTAACCATTTCCGACAACAAAGGAAAGCCCGTCTATCTTTCTACGCTGGAAGAATGGGTGGAGGATAACGCCGCAATCGGCTCTCTCGCCCCCTACACCAGCACAAGCATGACTGCACGGGGCATAGCCGGGAAAGGAAATATCACCGTGTACGGAGCAAGCCCCGCCTACTACGATGTGCAGGATTTGCAGCTCTCGGTGGGTAGATTTCTGAAAAATATTGACCTCACCGCAAAGAGCAAGGTATGTGTCATCAATACGGCAGCGGCAGAGGATCTGGTTGGCTATGCCGACTGCGTCGGGCAGACCGTTGCATTGAACGGCGTCCAATATGAAATTGTGGGCGTGCTCAAGGATGATGACGAATCCCTGACGGCAATCTTCTCCTCTGACAGCATGGTAGCCTATGTTCCCTACTCCTCTCTGATCCAGACGGTAGACTCCGTAAGTGAGGAAATTACCTCCTTCTATGTTGGAAATGCGGAGGGTGTTTCCATTGACGATGCATCGGAGGCGATGAACCAGATCCTGCTTGATCGCTTTGAAGAGGACGAGGATGCCTTCTCTGTAAGCTCCCAGAATATTCTGGAGGATGCCATGAGC
>CAVIFH010000294.1:0-3158 GCA_963641615.1 bacterium
CCTATATTCACAGTGCGCGGGAGGGTGTAGAGCGCCTGGGAATGCTTCTGGAGCAGTACGGAACATATGAGTCCAACGGCATTGCTTTTTCCGATGCGGATGAAATCTGGTGGATGGAAACCATCGGCGGTCACCACTGGATTGCCTGCCGTGTTCCGGATGACCGGTATGTCATCATGCCGAATCAATTCGGCCTGGATCATTTTGATTTTGATGATGCTTTCGGCGCGAAGAAGAATTACCTCTGCTCCGGTGATTTGCGGGAGTTTGTCCGGGAAAATCACTTGAATCTGAATACCGACGGGGAATTTAACCCGCGGCTTGCCTTCGGTTCCCACAGCGATGCGGATCACGTCTATAACACACCGCGCGCATGGTTCATGGGTAGGTATTTTAACCCCCGCACGGTGCGTTGGGACGGCGAAAATGCGGACTATACCCCGGAGAGTGACGATATTCCCTGGTCTTTTGTGCCGGAGCACCTGATTACGGCAGAGGAAGTAAAGTACATTCTGTCGTCCTATTATCAGGGCACACAGTATGATCCCTTCAGCAAATCCGCCGGAGCACAGAAGGGAAAGTATCGCCCTATTGGCATCAGTCGTACCGGCGTCATGGCAATTTTGCAGCTGCGCGGCTATATGCCGAAGGAGATTGCGGCGCTGGAATGGATTTGCTTTGGTGCTAACCCCTTCAATGCGGCGCTTCCGGTGTATGCCAACACGGATAAGATGCCGGCTTACCTGGATAAAGTCACCATGGATGTATCCACAGACACGTTCTACTGGACCAATCGCTTGATCGGAGCCATGGCGGATGCCAATTACGGCACGTGCATCCAGCTGATCGAGCGCTATCAGGCCGCAATTGCAAACGGCGGTACGGCACTGGTTCACGAGTACGATAAAAAGATGTCGGAAAGCGGAGACTATTCCATGATCGCGGCGGCAAACAATGTCCTCTGCGCAATGGCCAAGAAGGAGGCAGGCAAGACATTAAGCAAGGTCCTGCACCAGGCCAGCCTCGCAATGCGTTGCGGCTACCAGAGAGCGGATAATTAAGGGCGACCCTCTTGTACCGCAAATAAAATATCCGGCCGTGGGTTCAACGAAAAGGGCTCACGGCCGAATGGTGTTGCCCTAAGCAATCCAAGTCTACTAAGCAATCCAAGTCTATATGAGGCGCAGCTGCTGCACAGGCAAGGCAGAAAAATCTGCGAGCTCCTGCGCATCAATCATGCAGGCGCCCATTTGCTCCAGCTCTCGGGCGGCCGGACTGCCGTCGCGGAAGCAGTAAAGCCTGCTCCATTGCCTGCGCAGATTCTTGATGCTTCCGCTCCAGGTGCCTCCCTTGCCGAGCGTGCATTGCGCGGCAAAGGTTACGGGGCTCATGCAGTGAATGACATAGTTGCGGTGCAGTGCTCTCGGTGCGGAAAATGGCTCGTTGAAGCCGTTTTCGCTGAGCAGAAGCTGGCGCAAAGCAGGGGCGTGGTCAACAAGAGAGTCGGAGAGGACACTGATTACGTATCCGCCGGCTTCCAGACAGGCATTCTGCGCGACACTGTCCGCCCCGCGGGCATTCCCGGATACGAGCGCGTATCCCTGCTTCGCGGCCTGTCTGCCGACCTGATACGCGAAATCCCTGTTTTCATCCGCTAAGTCCCGACTGCCCACCAGTGAAACGGTGGGCATTTCCAGCGCATCCGGATTTCCCTTTGCCCACAGGCACACGGGGGCATCCGTACCTAATTTGTGCAGCGCGGGTGGATAGCCGCTGCTGCCCCGCACGAAAGCCGTGCAGCCCAGGCGGCTTGCTTCTGCTAGGTAGGCATCCAGAAGCGAACCATCATTCAGAAGGGATATCACCTGCTCAGCAAGTGCCTTTTCTGCTCCTGAATGATTGAGAAGCGCACTCATGAATGCCGGATCATCATTTAATGCAGGGCACAGCTGCAAAAGGAGCCTGAGCCGCTCCGGCGTTATGGTTTTCCGGTTCGGGTTTCCCATTTTGCAGGCAAGGAGCAGGCAGGCTCTCTGCTGCGGATTCATCTGAACCGCCTCTTCGGAGCAGCCGCAGGCTTTACCTCCTGCTTTACGAGTGTGCCATCTGCATCTAAAATCATAGGCTGAATTTGATAATTGGAAAATTTCGCAATTTCGTCCAGCTTTGCTTTTTCAGGGAAGTTGCTGACGATGCTCCATGCGACCCCCTTTTTTTTTGCCCGACCGGTTCGGCCAATGCGATGCACATAATACTCGTTTTCTTCAGGAATATCAAAATTGATGACGCATTCCACGTCGTCCACGTCAATTCCGCGGGAGGCCACATCGGTTGCGATCAGCACCGGAAGCTTTCCGCTACGGTAGCGCTGCATTGTTTTTTCGCGCTGGCTCTGGCGGATGTCTCCATGCAGGCAGTCACAGTCCAGCCCGGCGCGCTGATATTCATCGCACAGCCGCTGGCACATATGCTTGGTATTGCAGAAAATCATTACCCGGTCATAGCCCTGTGCCTTGATCAGGCGGAGTGCAGTTTCCGCTTTTTCGAGGGGGGAACAATTCAAGCTGTATTGCGCGATATCCGGGCGGTCGGAGAGCTTCGGCTCTACGGTGATTTCTACCTCGTCACGCTGATACATCCATGAAACCGTCATAACCTCCTGGGAAATTGTGGCGGAAAACAGACCAAGATTTTTACGGTTCTTGATTTTTTCGATGATCTTGGTTACATCCTTGAAAAAGCCCATGTCGAGCATGCGGTCTGCTTCGTCAAGTACAACGGTTTGAATTGTATCCAGTCGGATTGTTTTTCGATTATAGTGGTCCATCAGTCGGCCGGGTGTCGCCACTACAATCTGCGGCTTTTTCTCCATCTGGCGAATTTGTCCGCCGATTCCGGCTCCGCCGTACAGCACCGCAACCCGTATCCCTGCAAAGAATGTCAATAATCCCTGCAGCTCGTCACCAATCTGTATGGCAAGCTCCCGTGTGGGTGCCAAAATCAACCCCTGTACATCTGCGCAGGATGGATCGATATGCTCGATGATCGGGATTCCGAACGCAAATGTTTTTCCGGTGCCTGTTGGGGCCTTCGCGATTACATCCTTCCACGCAAGAAGGGGCGGGATCGCTTCGGACTGTATGGTGGTAGGGTAGCCA
>CAVIFH010000295.1:0-3141 GCA_963641615.1 bacterium
GAATATGGGAGGTATCTGCCCCAAGTTTGTATCTCCCGGCTTCGATGGTATGCCCGACCGCATTGTGCTTCTGCCAAAAGGCCGCATGGCTTTTGTGGAGGTCAAAGCACCAGGAGAAAAGCCCCGTCCACTGCAGATGGCAAGGCACCAGCTCTTACGGCGGCTGGGCTTTCAAGTCTACATTCTGGACAGTGCCGAGCAGATTGGAGGTATCCTTGATGAAATACACACCGCATGAATACCAGACCTACGCGACCAAGTTTATCAAGGCACATCCCATTTCGGCTGTGTTCCTCGATATGGGTCTTGGCAAAACAAGCATCACACTGACTGCCATCGCGGACATGCTGCGCGACACCTTTGAGGTACGGCGGGTGCTGGTCATTGCCCCGCTTCGAGTCGCTTTGAATACCTGGCCGGCTGAAATCGAAAAGTGGGACCATCTGCAAGGCCTCTCCTACGCTGTGGCTGTCGGAAACGAGAAGGAACGCCGTGCTGCTTTCGTAAAGCATGCCGACATCACGATCATCAACCGCGAAAACCTGCAGTGGCTCGTGGATTACAGCGGCATCCCGTTTGATTTTGACATGGTGGTCATCGATGAGCTGTCGAGCTTCAAAAACCACCAGTCCAAGCGCTGGAAGGCCATGATGAAGGTTCGACCCCGCGTAAAGCACATCGTGGGTCTGACGGGCACACCCGCCTCAAATAGCCTCATGGACCTCTGGGCAGAATTTCGTGTGCTGGATATGGGAGAAAGACTTGGGCGGTTCATCACCGCCTACCGCACGGATTACTTCACGCCGGATAAGCGTAACGGACAGGTTATATACAGCTACAAGCTCCTGCCCGGCACAGAGGATGCCATCTATCACAAAATATCCGATATCACGATTTCCATGAAGGCATCTGACCATCTGAAGATGCCGGAGCTTGTGAACTCCGAGTATGCGGTTTACATGTCCGAGAGCGAAAAAGCACACTACGAACAACTGAAACGCAATCTTGTACTGACCGTTGAGAATGGTGAAATCACCGCTGCAAATGCCGCGGCACTGTCAAACAAGCTCTGCCAGATGGCAAACGGTGCAATTTACGACGATGACGGCAAGACCACCCGTATCCACGACCGCAAGCTGGATGCCCTGGAGGACATCATCGAGGCGGCAAACGGCAAGCCGGTGCTGGTGGCATACTGGTTCAAGCACGACCTTGACCGCATCCGCAAACTGCTGGATGCACTCAAAATTGAATACGCCCGCATTTCCGACCCCGGCAGCATCGATATCTGGAATCGCGGCGGCTATGCTGTGGGACTCATTCACCCGGCATCCGCGGGTCACGGATTGAACCTGCAGCAAGGCGGCAATCACCTTGTGTGGTTTGGGCTGACCTGGAGCTTGGAACTCTACCAGCAGACGAACGCCCGCCTGTACCGACAAGGGCAGAACGCGGAAACGGTAATCATTCAACACGTCGTCACCCGTGGCACGATTGACGAGCAGATTCTCCGTGCACTGGCCAAAAAGGAAACCACGCAGACGGCTTTGATCGATGCCGTGAAAGCAGATATGAAAATCTGAGACAATCTATGAAAATCCGTGCCAATCCGAGGAATACAAAATATCGGAGGTACGAATATGACCCCTTATCAGGCATTAGCCAACGCCATTGTAGAACTGGCCGTGAAAGACTACAAAATAGCCCTCAAACAGCACTGCCGTTTCCCGGACAACGAGGATTATGCTGATGAAGTAAAAAGCGTGGAGTGTTTCTTCCGTTCCGGCTGGTACGGAATGCTCACCGACCTTGACGGTGAATATCTCATGACGGGTGTCCGCCGCATGGTGTGCAAGGAGGTGGCGGCATGACGGCGAAGGATTTTTTGAACCAGGCATATCTTCTGGATCAGCAAATTAAGAGCAAGTCCGAGCAGATACAGTCCTTGAACGAGCTTGCCACCAAATGTACCGCCACGCTGACGGGTATGCCGAGAAACCCCAATCACGGCAATTCCACAATGGCAGATGCCGTGTGCAAAATCATCGACCTGCAGAACGAGATTGCCGCAGATATGGACAGACTTATACAAATCAAGAAGGACATCGTGGATGTCATCGGCAAGGTGGACGATGTGAAGTTTCGCATTCTCTTAGAAAAGCGGTATCTGTGCGGCGAAACATGGGAAGAAATCACCATGAGCCTGTACCACAATCGCCGATGGGTCTTTCGCCTGCACGACAAAGCATTGGACGAAGTGCAGAAAATCCTTGATTCCGGCGAAATAAGCCACTAAAAGCCACTATAATTCATCCTTCGTTTATAGTATCATTATACTGACGAAGAAGATAAGCAGACAGCCTCATGGGAGCAATCCCGTGGGGCTTTTCTTATGCCCAAGGAGGTGAACAAATGCCAAAGCGACCGTTGCGTCCCTGCTCCCACCCCGGCTGTCCCAACCTCTGTGAAGGACAGTTTTGTGAACAGCACCGTGTGCAGGAACGCCGCAGATATGACAAGTATGAACGCAGTGCGGACGTCAACAAGAAATACGGCAGAGCATGGAAACGCATCCGTGACCGCTATGCGGCTGAGCACCCACTCTGTGAGATGTGCCTTAAGGAAGGACGGCTGACTCCGGTGCAGGAGGTTCACCACATCCTGCCCGTTTCCAAAGGCGGCACTCACGCAAGAGACAATCTTATGAGTCTGTGCCAGTCCTGCCACACCAAAATACACCACGACCTCGGCGACAGATGAAAAGGCCGTCCCCTGAAAAAAGGGACGACCTCATCCACAATATTATGCTTGAATATCAAACATGGACATCAGCTTTTTGAAAGTATCCTGTCCATCGAGACAGGTGTCGGTCAGATAGCCTTTTTCCGTTTCCCACTCGGAAAGACCCTGATAGTAAAACATTTTTTTTGAATCTTCGATTATAAACGGAACAATGCCATAGTGAAGGCATTCTTTCAATGCAATAAGACGACCGACTCTGCCGTTTCCATCTTGGAATGGATGGATGCGTTCAAAGCTGTAGTGGAATTCGATGATATCTTCTATTGAAATAGTATTAAGAAACTCATAGTGTGACAGCAGTGCCTTCATTCTTGCCGGCACATCCTTCGGTTTTGCGGT
>CAVIFH010000296.1:0-3121 GCA_963641615.1 bacterium
GTTCTCAATGGCGGTCAGACCCACAGCGTAGGCTGCCCACACATCGGCCTTGAAGCCGTAGAAAAAGTCCGGGTTCTTTTTTGTGCCACGACCGTTTTTGAGGTCATGGTCTGCAAAACGGTCAATGAGTGCCCGCCTGATGGAGGCGTCATTGGCGCGGGTGTTATGGCAGATATGCCGCTTTTCTTCGATGCGGCACAGCAGCCGCACCGGGCAGCGGGCGTTCAGGGCTTCGTAGAAGCGGCCAATCCAGAGGACGGTATCGAACACTTCCCGGCCTACCGACATTCCGTAGGAGGCCACCATCTCAATGACTGCCCACCGCCAGCCCTGTTCCCCGGCAGAGGAAAGCTTCTGCAGCAGCTCTGCATTGTCGATTTTTCCAAATTCCAGCGGGCGCAGGGTGTCACGGTCAATCACGCAGTATCCAGACTGGGCATTGCCGGGGTCAATGGCAATAATCGGGCAAACGCTCACAGGTACGACCTCCCGAACTCTTGGATGAACCGTTCTTCCGGCCAGCCGTAGTATTCCATGGCCTTTTTCTGCGCCCACTTTTTCAGACGGAGGTCAGCCTCCCGGTTGGTATGTACGGCGGTCACGCCGTTCTGGTGGCACCATGGGCAGAGGTTCGCCCACAGGCCAAGCCGCTTGCTCTTGTCCCGGTAGGGGCCGAAGAAAACTTCGTGCCGCGCCGTGCGGTATCGCCCACAAATCAGGCAGGTGGGCTTCTGGCTGAGGATGCTGGGCGCATAACCGTTGCTGTCCAGCTTCTCCCCATACTCATTTTTTGCCATATCAATGCGTCCTCCTACGTTCAAAAGACTGCTGGGAAACCTGCTGCATAACCAGCTGAATCTTATCCTGCATACTCTGGTCAGCCAGCACATTGACAGGCTGCGCAGTAGCACCGATGCGTCCAAGGGTCTGCGCCCGGACACGATTGATAAAATTCATCTGCTGCTTGTGGAACTCCTTGTTCACTTCCGCAGCATCCTTGCTGCCATCAATATCAGTGACCTCCAGATCCGGGGCTTGCATGGCATCGGCAGCACAGCGGCGCAGCTTTTCCATTGCCACGTCCAAACCGTCCTCGTGCGCCCACTGGTTCAGCTGCTCATAGTTGGCATGGCTTTCTTTGCGTAGCCGTTCCAGTCGTTCTGAACCATAGTGCAGCACGTCAATGACGGCCTTGGCGTAAATCTGCCATGCGATTTTTGCGGCCTTGTTGCCTGCAATCTGATATTGCTGCTCCTTGCGGCCACGAGGTGCCCGCAGCATCGGGATGCGGTAGTCGGAGGTGACATACCCCGCCAGCCAGCTTTCCCGAATGGCCTCGGCCTTGGCTTTAGAGGGTCTTCCATTGGCATCCGGGGTCATAATGACCTCGGTGTTCTGGTTTTCCAGTTCGTTTATTCTGTCGGTAATGCGGTCAAGGCGGGTTTTGCCAACACCGAACTCCTGATGCAGCGCAATGGTGGTACACAAGCACACAATTTGGCTGACCGCCTGTTGGGTGTCATCCATCTCGGTCTGAAACGACTTTTTCACGGTTCGTCACCTCCCGAAACAATCCACACCCGGTGGGAACCCCAGCCAGACCAGCTTAGAGCCTCCGCATGGGTGTTTACGCACACATCCAACTTGTTACCTACCACAGCACTCCCGGTGTCCTGAACGACCCGGAGGCCTACTCCCTCGATATAGACCACCGTGCCGTAGGGCAGGATGCTGGTGTCAGCTGCCACGGTCACACCCGGCTGCACCTTTGCGCCGCTGGATGTGATGCCGTGCCCCTCGCCGCAGATGTGGGCGTATTCCTCGGAACAGTAGGCCGTGCAGCTGAACGACCCGGCGTATGTAAGGGTCAAATCGGTCTGGGCTGCCAGTTCTGCAGTCAGGTTGTCCACCTCAGTCTGAAGCTGGCTGGCGTTTTCCTCTGCATCGATAGCCCGCGTCTGCCAGTTCTGGAAGCGGCTGGCGTAGATGTCCCGCTCGATTTCCAGTTCATCCACCCGCCGGGAATAGGCCGTGCTTGCGAGGATGCAGCCGACCATCGCCCACGAAACGCCCACGATCAGGCTGTGGAACGGTCTTTTCTGCCTCATTCCGTACCACCTCCAATCTGTGCCGGGGCTGCCCCGCCGGGCAGAGCCGGGGGCTGCAAATTTTCAACCGGGGCATCCTGCACCGCCCGGATGAAGCCGGGCTTGACGAACTGCAGAAGTTCTGCGCTGCTGCGGCTGCTGAAAATCTCCGACAGGTCTGCCGGGGAGCCAGCCCACCGCTGCACCGCCACCGGGAGGGCGGCGAAGATCTCCGCGTTTTCCTTTTTGAAATCTTCGCCTTTCAGCTTGCGCCCATCAGGGGTGATAAACCCGCCGTGCCGCATATAATAGAGGTTCGCTTCAATCTTCCGGGCAGCCGCCGCAGCCTGCGCCCAAAGGTCGTTGGCCGATGGCTGCTGTGCGGACAGCAGCTTCTTGACCTCGGCGCACCAGTCCACAATAAGCTGATTCTGGAATCTGCACTGCGTGAACGCTGCATACAGAGCCGTTTCCACAATCTCGTCAGGGATGGAGCCGAACGCCCGGATGTAGATTTTGGTATCTGCCTTGCGTTCCTCCAAGCTGCGGGCGCGGCCATAATGGTCATCAATGACCACCAGCAACTCACGCAGTTTTGTGTCTGTCATGTTGAGCCTCCTAAAAGTTCTCCGAAAATTTCATCGTAGTCATCGGCTGCCGAGCGTTTGGGCTGCTGACCCGCCGGGGGCTTACGCCGTTGGTCGCGGGCTTGCACATCGCCGAGGGTTCTAACGCCCTCATTTTTCCACGCTTTCAGGATGCCATTTACATAGTTCCATTTACGAACCCCGGACAGAGCAGCCTTTTTGATGGCCAGCAGAATGAGGTCATCCGTGAAAATCTCCCGCCAGCCCATCAGGGCATCCTTTGCAGCCGGAGGGAACCCGCCGATGTTGTCCTCGTAAGAGCGGATGATCTCCGCCAGTCCAGCATCGACAGCCGGACTACCGTTATCTATATCTCTTATCTCTTTATCTCTAACATCTGTTCTCTTATCTCTTATCTCTATGGGGAAATTCTCCCCAGTGCTATCC
>CAVIFH010000297.1:0-3119 GCA_963641615.1 bacterium
ATACCTCCCGCCCGGTATCGGACTCATTCTCGTAGGCAATCACATAGCGTCCCATGCCATGGGCATCCCGCCTGACTCGCTCACCCTCCCGAACGAACAAGCCCTTTGCATTAATGATGCCGCAGCGGAAAAGCTCGGAAATAATATCAATGATTCCCGAACCGCAGATGCCCACCGGCCGCTGACCCTCTTCACCGATAATGTCACAGCTGGGCTCCATGGTCTGCGCGTCAATGGTACACGCCTCAATTGCTCCGTCTGTGGCACGCATGCCGCAGGAGATATCGCCGCCCTCGAAAGCCGGTCCGGCAGAGCAGGCACAGCTCATCATGAAGTCCCGGTTGCCGAATACAATTTCGCCATTGGTTCCAAGGTCAATGAAGAGGCTCATCTCATCCTTATCCCACAGCCCTGCCGCAAGCGTACCGGCAGTAATATCGCCACCCACATAAGAGCCGATATTAGGAGCAATCAGCACAGGAGCCAGAGGGTTGGCAGGCAGCTTGATATCACCGGCCAAAAGTCCCTCCCATGCAAAGAAGCTGGGCACATATGGCTCCATTCTTACCGGCTCGGCATCCACCCCAACAAACAGGTGATTCATGGTGGTGTTTGCACCGACGGACAGGCGCAGAATGCTTCTGGCGGAAACCTTTGCGCTGGCGCACAAATTCGCAATAATCGGGCTGATGGTTTCCTTAATAATGGCATCCTGGAGCTTTTTCCGGCCGCCGGATTTCCCCTGCTCGATGATCCGGTTGATAACATCCGCACCATAGCGGATCTGCCCGTTGCCGGAGGAACCCTTTGCAAGGATTTTTCCGGACTGCAGGTCCACCAGCACCATTGTCACGGTGGTGGTGCCGATATCAATGGCACAGCCAACCACGGCCGTATCGGTGGGGGCAGTAATTTCCATGCAGGTAAAGCAGCCGTCTTTTAATTCACCCTTCACGCACACATTCCAGTGATTCTCCCGCAGTGTGTGTGACAGCTTCACCATGACCGCAAAGGGCATCTTCACATGCTCCACGCCGAAGGCATCCTCGATTGCCCGGGTCAGGCGTTCATTATCCGGCATGGTGTTGTCCAGTGTCGGTTCGCTCAGCTGCAGCACCGCACTCCTGTAGCAGTTTTCAAAGCGAATGCCGCTCTCCTTCAGCTGATTCTGGCAGTTCTCAAAAATAACAATTTCCTTTGGGCTGGATAGGTCCGCAGTCTTCATCCGGGATTGGTAGGCACTGGCAATATCCGGAACCATCACCGTGACATCCCCTGTCACCTTAGAGCAGCAGCTCAGGCGCCAGCCGGCAGCATATTCTTCGTCAGAAATATGGCGGCTTTTGGCAGACTCCAGTTCCCCGTCCACCAGCTGCACCCGGCATTTGCCGCAGGAGCCATTTCCGCCGCAGGGCGCATCAATCGCCACATTGGCCCGCTGAGCAATCTCCAGCAGATTGGCCCCAATGCTGCACTCAACAGAAACGGAGCTCCCGCCCTCAATCTGAAACACGACCTTTGGCATAACGAAATACCCGCTTTCTCCCATATTATAATAGCTACAGTATACCATGGATTATCGCAGTTGTCCAGCATTAATCGATATTTTTTTATCGGTTGATATTTCATCTGCATACACAGTGAGCCTATGGGAAAACCCCAGCTTCAAAGAGAAGCCGGGGCTTTAAACCATCCAAAAACAATGTTCCTGCTACGAATCGTCCTCACTTCCGGGGACTTCAATCGCCAGATATTCATTGAGTGCCTCCAAGACACTTTCATCCTTCAGCGTAATTGAAATTTCAATGCGGCGATTTTGCGCACGTCCCTCCGCCGTGCTGTTATCCGCAACCGGGCGTGTGGAGCCGTATCCCGCAGCGCAAAAATATGCAGCGTAGGGAGAAAGGGCACCATCCTGCGTCTCCATCAGGTAGGACAGCACCGCATTGGCGCGCTCAGAAGAAAGTGTGCGGTTGACGGAGTCAGAGCCCGTACTGTCGGCATGACCGCTGATGACGATCGTGTCAACATATTCGATGCTGTCGCTGTCCTGCAGGAAGCTTGCAAATCCAAGGGCCAGCTGGTCCAAAAGGGCACGGCTGTCGGCTTTCAGGTCGGACCTGCCCTGGTCAAACAGGACGCTCTCACTTAGAATCAGGCTGCCGGTTTCGCTGATGGAGATGGTATTGGTATTGCCCATTACCTCTTCTACATTTTGCCGTATTTTCTCGACGATATCCACACGCAGGAATGCCGCTGCCTGCATCTGGGCGCGAACCTGTCCCAGCTCCTCCTGTGTGTTGTCGAGGTATAGCTGCTGCTGCGTCATTTGCTCCTGCTGGGCGGCAATGGTCTCCTGCTGCTGCAGGATATAATTTGCCTGCTCCACAATGCTGTCCGCCTGCTGGTCAAGCATTTTTTGCTGGCTGTCCAGGTCGCTTTGCGCGGCCTCCAGATTTTCAGAAACAGTTTGGAGCTCAGATTCCTTCGCCGCAACCTGCTGCGACGCTTCGGCAAGCTGAGCCAGTGTGTCGCTCAGCTCCTGCTCTTTGTTGGAAAGGTCATTATTGGTAATGATATTCTGAATATATGCCAGCAGCATCAAAAAGAACAGGATCAGCGCGACGGTAGACATCATGTCCGTATAGGATGGCCAGAATCCCTGCTCTCCGCCGGGGCTGCCGTTTTGGCTTCGCTTGGAAACCTTTCTCATTGTGAATCGCTCCTTTCAGAGCTGCGGGTAACCCGACGGATTGCTGTCGTTAAATCACGGACGGCCACATCCATTTTCTCCACTGTACCGCGCAGATTGTAATCGAACTCTGAGAAGTCCCGTACCCCGCGATTGAACGCATCTACGGTGCTGCTGAATGCGGTAAGAGACTGCTTCAGCGCGGCGGTTGTATCCTCCAGGGATGCATTCATGGAGGCTGTTGCCGCATTCAGGCAATTGGTCATCTGTCTGACAATTGCGGCATCATCCTTCGGATTATCCGTGCTGAGACGGGGCGCGACGCGGTGGTCAAGCCACAGCTCCAGCTCATTTTCGAGCTGATCCCGTATGGCATCCGGGCTGAAGATGGAGCGCAGGATGGTGAGGATAATGGAGCATGCAACAC
>CAVIFH010000298.1:0-3118 GCA_963641615.1 bacterium
GCCTTGATGCATTCAGCCTGAATCTGGACCAGCTGTAGGCAGGTACTCTGAATCAATTCGGATGGAGGCTTCATAAATGCTGTTTCGAAAGAAAATAGAGCGCTCCTGCGCGTATTGCGCCTATGGAACCAGACTGGATGACTGCATGATTCTATGCAGCAGACGCGGTCTGAAAAGTGAGGAGAATCCCTGCCGGAAATTTCGCTATGACCCATGCAAGCGTATTCCGCATAAGGCGAAGGCACCGGAATTTTCCAGATTTCAGGACGAGGATTTTTCCCTTTAGGGCAGGCAGCCCCGAATGGCGGCGCTGCAGCTATTGATTTTTGGAAAATAGTTTGCTACAATCAAGCAAAAATATTTTCCTGCGACGCTTTTCCGCTCCTTTTGTGCAGACAATGGGAATATGGGGAAGAGTGCAAATTTATGTAAGAGGTTTTTACGTGTATTTAAAGTCACTGGAGTTACAGGGATTCAAATCCTTCCCCGACAAAACACTGATCCGGTTCGGCGATGACATTACCGCCATTGTAGGCCCAAACGGATCCGGAAAATCCAATATATCCGATGCAATCCTGTGGGTATTGGGAGAGCAGAGCTCGAAGACACTTCGCGGCGCGAAGATGGAGGATGTTATTTTCGGAGGGACGCAAAAGCGGGGTGCCGTTGGCTTTGCGGAGGCAACGCTGACGCTTGACAATTCGGATCGTGCGCTTGCCTATGACGCCGATGAGGTAATGATTACCCGAAGGTATTACCGCAGCGGCGACGGAGAATACTATATCAACAAGCAGTCTGCCCGCCTCAAGGACATTAATGAGCTGTTTATGGACACTGGTCTTGGAAAAGAAGGGTATGCAAACATTGGTCAGGGACGCATAGACGAAATTTTGTCCCTCAAAAGCAATGATCGCCGGGAAATATTTGAGGAGGCTGCCGGAATTTCCAAATACCGCCACCGCAAAGAGGACGCGGAGCACAGGCTCGAGCAGACAGAGGATAATTTGCTGCGCATCGGCGATAAGGTTTCCGAATTGGAGCTGCAGCTGGAGCCTCTGAGGGTTCAATCCGAAAAGGCAAAAAAATATCTGGAATTGAAGGACGAGCTGAAGGGAGCCGAGGTAGCACTTTGGCTGGATAGCCTGGAGAAGCTGTCTGCCGCCGCAAAGAAGGCAGAAGAGGATTATGCATCGTCTTCTTTCGTGCTTCAGCAGGCACATGATGACCTGGATAGACTTTATGCGCAGGCGGAAGCCCTGAGCGATACTCTGAGAAGTAAGGACAGCGCATTGGAGGAGCTCCGCACAAAAGCAGGCGCCTTCCAGTCCGCCCACCAGCAATTTGATGGTCAGATCGCGGTATTGCGCGGGAATCTGGAAAATAACCGTGTCAATATTGCGCGGATTGAGGAAGAACTGAAAGGGCAGGAGGATCGTTCCGGCGGCATTTCAGTACAAATCACCCAGTCCCAGGAAAGAATTCAGCAGGTAGACGCAGCCCTGTCGGAAAAGAATGAGGCGTTTCAGTCGCTGCGGCAGCAGCTTGCCGCGATGACGGCAAACGCACAGGGAATTACAAAGCGTTTCCTGGAGCTGCGCGGGCAGGAGTCGGCAATTGCCGCGGATATGGCCGGCCGCGAAGCGGATATTCGCGGCTTGGAGCAAAGCGTCAAGCAGAATGAGGAGCGGGAGAAGCAGCTGAAGGAGGAGCTTTCAGCGGGCAAGACGCGTCTTGAAGAGGCAGACAGCCAGCTTTCTCAGGTGAAAAAGCAGCTGAAGGAAGCGCAGGAGCAGGTCACATCGGAGAAAAATACGATCTCCGGCTATTCGCTGCGTCAATCCTCCAGAGCAAAGCGTGTGGATGATGCACAGCAGAATCTGCGGGATCTGAATGGCAAGCTCGACTCCGTTTCGGCGAAAGCACGGGTGTTCCGCGCAATGGAGCGGGACTATGAAAGCTATCAGAAATCTGTCCGCATGGTCATGCAGGAGGCTGACAGAGGCAGGCTGCGCAATATTTGCGGGCCGGTTTCCCGGCTGATTCATACGAGTGATGAGTATACGGTAGCAATTGAGATTGGCCTTGGCGCGGCAATGCAGCAGATCGTTGTTGACAGTGAGCTCGATGCCAAAGCTGCAATTGCTTTCTTAAAACGTACCGGGGGTGGGCGCGCAACCTTTCTCCCGATCAGCGGTATTCAGGGCAGAACACTGCAGGAGAATGGCCTGGAAAGCTGCCGCGGATTTATCGGCATCGCGTCGACCCTTGTAAGCTGTGAAGAAACATACCGCAATATTGTCAGTGATCTGCTTGGCAGGACGGTGATTGTGCAGGACATTGATGCGGCAATCTCCATGTCGCAGAAATACCACAGGCGGTTTAAAATAGTCACACTGGATGGCCAGGTGATGAATGCGGGCGGCTCTATGACCGGCGGATCCGTAAATAAAGAAGCGGGTATTCTTTCCAGAGCAAATGAACTGGAGAAGCTGACAAAGCAGGAGTCGCAGCTTAAAAATGATATCTTAGCTGCCCAGGCGGAGCAGACGGAAGCGAAACGCCAATATGATCAGGTGGAATATCAGATCTCTGTGGCGCGGGATCAGCTCCGTGCGGCAGAAGATCAGGTGCTTCGGCTTCAGGGCCAGGAAAAGCAGTATCAGATCATGGCGGATGCCATTTCCGAGGCAGAGCAGTCTGCAGGCCGTGAACAGGAAAGCATCCGGTCGCGTCTGCAGTCTGACCGTGAGCGATGCACAGCCCAGAAGGCAAAGCTTGATATGCTTGCTGTACAGCTCACACAGTGCCGCAGCGAGCTTGCAAAGCTGGAGGGGGATCAGACGGAGACAGCGGATACGACGGCCGCAGTCAACGATCGTATTACAACCCTCAGAACAGAAATTGCGGCATTAGAGGCCGAACGGGGCACGGCGCTGTCGCACATAGATGACCTGAAAAATCTGCGCAGTGCTATGGAGGGTGACCGGGATAAAAAGCTTGCACTCATGAATTCCATTCGGGAGGATTCGGAAAGACTGGATGAGCAGATTGCGCAACTCTTGGAAAAACAGCAGGAAAACGATGCACAGGCGGAGGAAATGAATGCCCGGAAGGACGC
>CAVIFH010000299.1:0-3113 GCA_963641615.1 bacterium
ATACAGCACGGCTACATTCTTCGCGTCCGGAACAAGCTCCATCACCGCATCCGCGTAAAGCTGGGCGGATACGCCATCGGATGTACCGGAAACATTGATGCCGGTTCCGACAGTCGCGTCCATGTCATCGATTGCAAGGGCGGTTGCGTAATCCGTAACGGAGGTGGCGAGGATGGGAATAGTATCCGTAGCGGATACGGCAGCCTGAAGTGCCGGTGTGGCGTTCGCCATAATCAGATCATACTCATTCGCAACGAAGCCGGTAACAATCGTAGCGCACATGGTGGACTCTCCCTGAGCATTCTGAAGATCAAACGTGACGTTGTCCCCCAGTTTCTCGGTCAGCGCGTCCATAAAGCCCTGTGTGGCAGCATCCAGAGCGGCATGCTGAATCAGCTGGCAAATACCGATGGTATAGGTCTTTTCCTCTTCACTTGCGAAAGCCGCCGTGCCGCAGCCCAGCAGCATCATGAGTGCCAGTGAAAAAGCAATCAATTTCTTCATAAAATGAACTCCCCTTTATGCCTGCCTGAATACGCAGGCAGCTTTTGATGGGCACACTATAACACCGGAGCGCATCATTGTCAATCTATTTTTTTGATAAACTCAATTTAATTTTTAAATCATAAGGCTGTACTGTACTAACGGGTAGTCTATTGGCAAAAAACCAAGGAGATCCCTTCCGGTACACCGGCAGGCACCTCCCTAGATCTTCTCTTAATATGTCTCGCTCCCAGTCACAGCTGAGGACATGCGTTTACTTCTGAATATTGGCCGGCTGCGCACCGCTGTTTTTCTTAATGAGATAAATGCCCATGCCGACGGCAAAACCGAGAAGGGCCGGCACGATCCACCCCATGCCGAGGCTGTAGAAGGGGATGCACTTCGTAAAGAATGCCTTCAATGCGGAAAGCGCGCTGCTCTCAATCATTCCGGCAAGGGATCCGATAAAATCAAATGCGGCAGCAACCAGCGTAAATGCCGTGGTCCAAACGTAGACGATTCTGCTCTTTTCAAACCATTTTTCCGTCAGCGCGAGCAAAATCAGCGTGATTGCCAGCGGGTAGAGGAACATCAGGACAGGCACGCACCAGTTGACAATGGTGGAAAGGCCGAAATTGGCAATGCCAAAGGAAGCAGCGCTGAAAATAACCGCCCATGCGGAGTACTTTGGTCCCTTGGGGAACATCTGGACGAAGGCCTCGGAGCAGCTGGTGACAAGACCGATGGCTGTTTTCAGGCAGGCGAAGGTAACAATCGCCGCGGTCAGGTAGGAGCCGAAGGTGTGGAAATAATGATTGGAAATCAGGCCGAGCACCTCGCCGCCGTTCTCGCAGTCGGCGCACAGGGAAGCACTCTGGGTGCTGATCAGGGTGATGAAGAAATAAATGACGCCCATAAACAGGCAGCTGAAGACACCCGCTTTGGCTGTGCTGACCGCGACACAGCGAGGGTCGGAAATGCCGTTTTCCCGCACGACATTGATCACAACGATGCCAAAGGCGAGGCCGGCCAGTGCGTCAAGGGTGTTGTACCCTTCCAGGAATCCCGCAAAGAAGGCACTGCTCTGAGAGGCGTAGGATTCCGCGGGAACCACCTCCGCAACATGATCGATGGGATTTAAGAGCGCCGCAATGACAAGGGAAAATAAAAAAATCAGGAATACCGGATTCAGCATTTTGCCGATCCATGTCATGATTCCGCTGGGCTTCAGGGAAAAGAGCAGCACGATCACAAAGAAAGCAAGCGAAAAAAGTGCAAGATGAAGTGTGCTGTTGTCTTCACCAAACAAGCCGACGGCACCCACTGTAAAGGAGGTGCTGGCGCACCGCGGGATGGCAAATAGGGGGCCGATGGTCAGATACAGCAAGGTGCAGAAAAAGATGCTGTATTTTTTCCCGATCTTGCCTGCAAGGGCAACGACGCCTTCGCACCGGCTCAGCCCAAGGGCGACAACAGCCAGCATGGGGATGCCCACGGCGGTGATAAATACGCCGATAAATGCAGGGAAAAGATTGCTTCCGGCATCGATGCCCATCTTTGCGGGGAAAATCAGGTTTCCTGCTCCGAAAAACATGCCGAACAGCATGCTTGTAATCACAATGGTCTCTTTTGCGGTAAGACTGCGCTTCATTATGGTGTTCTCCCTCTCTTTTTTAGTGACCCTATTTTACAGAAAGCTGCGCCAGATTTCAAACAGGCAAAGTTTTCCTGCAAGGAAACAAAATCAAAAAAATATTTCTTTACAGTAGACTTTTCGCCTTGCATGGGGTATTATTGAAAATAAATTGAGCAATGAGAAAGAAATTAACGAAAAAGTTTATTTTAAGGAAACAAAGGAGAGAACCTGTATGGGAGAAATCAGCCGTGAGATCGGGCATCGGATCCGCAACTTTCGCAAGTCAAGGCATATGACGCTGGACGCACTCTCTGAAGCGGTAAACAAGAACAAATCCACCCTCTCCAAATACGAAAACGGCGAAATCATCCTGGATATTGAAACAATCTACGAAATTGCCCGGGCCCTCGGGATTCACGTGGAGCAGCTGCTTTACTGCACTCCGGACCGAATGCCGATCCGCAGCTCCGATGCACGTCCCGCCTTTTTCAACGGCGTCTCTCACTTCTATTCCTATTACTACGACGGCCGGTTCAACTGCATCATGCGGTGCGTATTTGATGTTCTGCTGCAGTCAGAGGACAACCGCTATAAGGTCATGATGTACGTAAACTTCCGGGATTACAGCAGCTACCAGAACTGCGAAACGACCTACTGGGGATATATCGAGCATTTTGATTCCATTACAAACCTTGTCATGGCAAATCAGGATTCCCCCATGGAGAAGGCATACGGGCAGATTCTTGCGAATTATGTCAACTCGGATACCAAGTGGGGAATGTTCACCGGTCTCTCCGCCCGGCCGATGATGCCGGTTGCCATTAAGATGCTTTTCTCCAAGAAGCGGCTGACGGAGGATGAGACACTGGCCCAGATGCTGAAGGTCACGAAAGAAGATATCCGTCTGATGAAGCTGTACAATATGATGACGGTAATGTAAAGGCAATACCGCATAATGAGGCAAGGGCATTCATCGAGAGATTTTGGCTCAAGA
>CAVIFH010000300.1:0-3108 GCA_963641615.1 bacterium
CCGTTATGGTGTGGAACGAGGCGTCCTGGCATCAGGCTTTTTTTGCGGCTACAGTATCTTATGCGCTGCAAAACGCATGTGAGCGGCTGATCGAAATCCCGATGCTTTATTGGGAATGGTTTCCCCGACAGGCAATTATTCCGCTGTTTGCGGTGGTGCTGTATCTGCTGTACCGATTTATCCGGCAGTATCAGAAAAAGAAAGCTGTATTTGATTTCTCCAATACGGACAGCAGGATGATGCTGTGCATTTCCACCGGTGCAATGGCGATGTGTATCTGGCTGGATCTGGCGCTGAAAAAAGCGACGGAAGATTTGAATCCGGATTTGCAGATGTGGATTTGTGTCACCATGGTGCTGTCGTCACTGCTGATTGTGCTGCTCAGCTTCTGCCATGTACAGCAGACGGATACACAGAAACAATCTGAGAAAATTTCTCAGCTGCTGCAGGCAGAGCAGCGTCGATTTTACAATGAAAAGCAGATCCATGAGGCAATCAATATCAAGTGTCATGATATCCGCCATCAGATTGCGGCCATCCGCGCGCAGACGGAAGACGACGCGTATCGGGCCGAGCTGAAGAAAATCGGGAAGCTGGTGGATATTTACGATACAACTCCCCATTCGCATAATGCGGCACTGGATGTGGCACTGGCGAGCAAAATGCTCACCTGCAACAATATGGGCATTACCATTACCTGCATGGCTGATGGCCGCCGCATGGGATTTATGGATGACTGTGATATATACGCCCTGTTCGGCAATATCCTGGACAACGCCATTGAGGCAGTAAATCAGGTGGCTGAGTCTGAGCGGCGGCTTATTACGTTGACGGTTGAGAATCGTGAGAATTTTCTGCTCATCGAGTGCGAAAATTACTTCTCCGGCAAGCTGACATTTGATGATGGTCTGCCTGTGACGACAAAGGAGGATACAGATAACCACGGATTCGGCACCCACAGTATCCGGGTGCTTACTGAAAAATACGACGGCAGCCTGAGATTATCTGCCCAAAGCGAGATTTTTACACTGTCTATTCTGATCCCCATTCCCGCATAATATAAAAAAGTGATGAGCGTAATGCCCTCGGTAAGTGTGCGTATTTGGCACATTGCCGGGGGCTTTTCCTTTAGGCAGCGCCGCAGACGAATCCAGCAATGCTGCCTTTATGAATCTTCTACAAAAAGGAGCGCTTTTTGCGAAGAGTAAAATTATTTTTTTGTGCTTAACTCACTAATTTTTCATAATCCAGCGGGCAAATAAGCGTATTGCACAAAAAACAATGCGGAAATTTGTGCATATTGTTCAGATAGCCGGAAAAGTGGCAAAATCAACCGAATAAGTGGCACCCCGTTGCGACACAAAAAATTCAAATCTATAATGTGATTAACGATAGCGAGTGCCCCCTTAGAAACGGTTTGCCGACAGAAAAGAGAGATGTGTAGTATGCAAGCCTTCAATCCGTATCTTCCCTCCTGGGAGTATATCCCGGACGGGGAGCCTTATGTTTTTGGCGACCGTGTGTATGTATACGGTTCCCACGACCGATTCAATGCGCCGATTTTCTGCGTTAAGGATTATGTCTGCTGGTCGGCTCCGCTGAGCGACCTTTCTGACTGGAGCTGCTCCGGCGTGATATTCCGCAAAAATCAGGACCCGATGAATCGTACCGGCCTGCGCCTCCTGTTTGCGCCGGATGTGGCAAAGGGACCGGACGGGCGGTATTACCTGTATTATGCCTATGATTTTCTGGGCGCCGTCGGCGTGGCAGTCTGTGACACCCCGGATGGAGAGTATGAATATTATGGGCACGTCCACTATGCCGACGGAACCCTGCTTGGGCGCAGAAAGGGCGATGAGTTCCCCTTTGACCCGGGGGTACTGGTGGACGATGACAAAAAGGTATATCTCTATACCGGCTTTGCTACCAAAGTGCCGTTTTTCCTGAGCGGATTTCACAATCTGAAAAACAACGGCGGCAGCGTAGTAGAGCTGGAGCAGGATATGGTTACGATTAAGCGTAATCCAAAGCTTCTGTTCCCGAGAAAGGGAAACGGAAACCCTGGCTCATTTGCGGGACATGAATTTTTCGAGGCAAGCTCTATTCGGAAAACAGATGGGAAATATGTGTTTGTCTATTCTTCCTGCAATAATCATGAGCTTTGCTATGCAGTCAGTGATCATCCGGACAGCGGATTTCGCTTCGGGGGGACGCTGGTGGATCAGGGAGACCTTTACCTGAACGGAAATACGGATGAAAGCCATGCTGCAAATTATCTGGGAAATACCCACGGCGGCATGGTGAATCTGAACGGACAGTGGTACATCTTCTATCACCGCCAGACAAATCAGCATTCCTATTCCCGTCAGGCATGCGCAGAGCCTCTTGCCCGTACACCGGAGGGAGGCTTCCGGCAGGCGGAGGTAACAAGCTGCGGCCTTAACGGAGGACCTTTGGCGGGAAAGGGCTGCTACCCTGCCAGAATTGCCTGCAACCTTTGGAGCAGGGAAGGCACTGCACGCTATGATAAAAACTTTAACAAAAAGAGACATCCCTATATTACCCAGCGCGGCAAAGACGGCGACAAAGACTCCGTGCAGTATATTGCCAATATGCGTGATGGGAGCACTGCGGGATTCAAGTATTTTGATTTGAGGGAATTGGCCAGGATTTCTGTGACGGTGTCCGGCAAAGGCCTCGGCACCATCGAGGTTTCCGATGATGTATCCTTTGAAAATATTCTTGCGGAAGTCCCTGTTCGCTTGAATTCCGCGGGATCCGCCTTTTCCGGCACGGCCAAGTCAGGGAGCGGGAATGCTGCGCTGTATTTCCGCTACCGCGGCGAGGGATACGCCGACTTCTGGTCGTTTGAGCTTGGCTGATTTTTTAAGTACATTCCCGTGCTTGCACGGTAATGAAATAAAGAGAAGGAGACAGACATATGCAGAAAATCAAAAAACTGATTGCGATTTTGGCTGTTGCGGCGATTCTTGTGGGAACCACTGCGGCATTTGCTGAAACCGTAACCCCTGCCGGCAATACCTATGGATTTGACGGTACAGACGGCAAATACTACACGGATTATGCAACATTTGCCGACGAGCAGCA
>CAVIFH010000301.1:0-3081 GCA_963641615.1 bacterium
ATTGATATCAGGCAAGCTGCTTTGCTCGAATATCCAAGTGATAGTCGATCTCCCCTGCTTCGGTATCCTCGATGAGAATACGGTACACAATATCAATATAGCCGCCGTCCTCTGTAATATCATACAGCATCCGGAGGGCACATACCGTAATTTTCAGCGCACCATACTCCGTTTTATACAGCGAATCGTGAGAAACTCCCTCCTGGAATACCATAATACTTGAAAGCCGCCCGGTTCGCTGAAGTGTAATCTTGTTTGGCTCCACCCGGAATGTCGTTGTTACGCCGGTCAGGCCAGTCAGCTCGCTCTCTTCATACGCAATATTCCAGCCGCCGTCCTGATACTCCATTGTACCCTCTGTATCCAGGCGGATGGTCTCCGGATCCTGCCCGGCGTAGGACTGGCGTCCCTGAATAGACAGCATGATCGGCATGTTCATTTTCTGCCCTCCACGGCAAGCCGGAGGAGATTATCAATCAGGGTGCTGTAGGGAATGCCGCTGGCCGCAAAAAGCTTCGGGTACATGGAAATAGAGGTAAATCCGGGGATTGTGTTGATTTCGTTGAAAATTACTTTGTTTCCATCATCGGTCACAAAGAAATCCACCCGACTTAACCCCTGACAGCCAATGGCCTTATACACTCGAACAGCCATTTCCCGCACCTCTTCCGAAGTGCCCTCACTGATGCGTGCAGGGATATAGGCTACAGAAGTATCCGTAATGTATTTCGCGTCGTAGTCATAAAACTCGGCTCCAGAGTCGATCTCACCGCATACGGAAGCAACCGGATTCTCGTTTCCGAGAACGGCAACCTCAATTTCCTTTCCCTTTATGAACTCCTCGACCAGTACTTTCTCGTCGTATTTTGCCGCTCCAAGAAGCCCCTGCTCCAGCTCTGCCCTGTCCTTGACCTTAAACACACCAACAGAGGAGCCCGTCCCCGCAGGCTTTACAAACATGGGGTAAGAGAAGCGGCTCTCAAGCTTTTGCGCAAGGGTATCCATCTTCCCTTCAATCTCTTTTTTGCGCACCAGCTCCCAGGCAGCCTGGGGGATTCCTGCCTGCCCCGCTGCCAATTTGGTCAATGCCTTATCCATGGCGACCGCAGAAGCGGACACATGAGGCCCGACATAAGGGATGCCTGCAAGCTGCAGCAACCCCTGTATGGTGCCATCCTCGCCGTTCTCACCATGAAGCACCGGAAATACAACGTCAATCCGCTCGCGCGTCACGCAGTCACCCTCAAAGCACAGCAGTCCCTGGCCGCGCACAGGGGAAATTGCCGCCCGCCGATTGTCCGGAAAGCTTACCCATTTTCCCGTCGGAAGAAGTGAATAATCTTTCCCGGCATAGTAAATCCAGTCGCCATCCTTCGTTATACCGACAGGAAATACATTGTATTTTGAATGGTCCATATGATTCAAAACAGATTCCGCGCTGCGCAGGGAAACATCGTGCTCCGGGCTGACACCCCCGAACAACACGCACACACTCATCTTTGCCATATCATTTACCTCGCTTCAGCCTTCTAAGAGTGCCTCTCCGGCACGGAAGATGTCTCCCGCACCAATTGTGATCACCAGATCACCGGGCCTAATATTCTGCCGCAGATATTCCGTAACCTCCGGCAATGTCTCGCAGTACACAGATCCGGGGATCTTTTCCGCAAGATCCATAGACGAGATGCCGTATGTATTTCTCTCCCGTGCTGCGTATATTTCAGCCAGAACCAGCAGATCCGGCTTGGAAAGCTCCCGGACGAAATCGTTAAATAAGGCTTTTGTCCTGGAGTAGGTATGCGGCTGAAACGCAACCACCAGACGGCGATACCCAAGGCTGCGGGCCGTATCCAAGGTTGCTCTCAGCTCATCGGGATGATGTGCATAATCGTCAAAAATATCGGCGCCGTTAAAAGTGCCCTTGCGCTCCATCCGGCGGCCTGCACCATGGAAGGATGCTACGCCGTTCGTAACGTCCGTTCCCTTGATCCCCAGCATCCATGACGCCGCTGCCGCCGCAAGGGTGTTCATTGCGTTATGTCTGCCGAGGACACCCATATCCACATGGCAGTAAAACTCGCCCTTTACCATTACGTCAAAGTGGCGCCAGTCTTCGGAAATATTTGCGGCGTGAACCTGATTATTTTCACCCAGGCCAAACGAAAGGTACTTGATTCCCTTCATTGCCTCCACCGTGTGGGGGTCATCCCCGTTGGCAACCACACCGCGGGTCGCCATCTCCGCGAAACGGTGAAAGGATTTCTGAATGTCCGCAAGGTCCTTAAAATAATCCAGATGGTCCGCTTCCACATTTAATACAACAGCTAAAGTCGGAAAAAAATTCAGGAAGGAATCACAGTATTCGCAGCTCTCCAGTACAATTGTCTCGCCCTTTCCGACGCGATGGCCTGCATGCAGCAGCGGCAGATAACCGCCAATCATTACCGTCGGATCCATCTTTGCCTCCATCAGGATATGCGTCATCATGGAGGTGGTTGTGGTCTTGCCGTGAGTTCCGGAAATACAAATTGCGTTCTTATAGGACTTCATGATCTCTCCCCAGGCCTGCGCCCGCTCGAATACCGGAATCCCCGCACTCCGGGCAGCAGCAATCTCAGGGTTATCATTATGGGCGGCAGCCGTACGAATGATGCACTCGGCTCCATTAATATTCTCAGCCCGATGACCAATGTCAACATGAATTCCATTGGATATCAATTCATCTGTGGAAAGGGACGCACTCATATCAGAGCCGGAAACCTCCAGCCCCATCCCTTTCAATACCAATCCCAGCGGGCGCATGGAAACACCGCCGATGCCAACCAGGTGCACACGGCGTCCCGGAACGATATATTCAGAAATATCACAGTTCTTCATAAAAAACTCCCTTATAAAAGAACATATCTCAATAGTTTTCAGATTATACACCACAAGCATTGGAAAAGCAACCACAAAATGTAACTCTTCCGACCGAAAGTGCAGGCGTTTTGGAGAGTTTTTGGGTTGTGCCAGTTACATAATTAAAGGCAATACCACGCAATCCGTCTGCGGTCTTCACCGGATCTTTTGCCCCAATCCTGC
>CAVIFH010000302.1:0-3072 GCA_963641615.1 bacterium
GCCCGGATATGTTCGGCGTAGAATGGGAGTGGGTCCCTACAGTAGGCGGCTCCATGGTTCGCCCCGGCAATCCAAAAGTAAAGGATATCACTGAGTGGGAAAAGGACATTACCTTCCCGGATATTGACAGCTGGGATTGGGAAGCAAGTGCCAAGGAAAATGCTTCGCTGATTTGTCAAAACGAAAGAATGGTGGGAGTTACCATTCTGAATGGCCTCTTTGAGCGGCTTATTTCTTTCGTGGAGATGAATGAGGCCATGATTGACCTGGTGGACGAAGACTGCCAGGAAGGAGTTCACCGGTTGTTTGACAAGCTGGCGGACTTTTACGCTGCGCTGATTGGAAAATTTAAGCAGTATTATAACATTGATATGCTCACATTCCACGATGACTGGGGTTCTCAGCGGGCGCCGTTCTTCTCTCTGGCTACCTGCAGGGAGATGCTGGTTCCTTACCTGAAACGCATTGTAGATGCTGCACACGCTCTTGGAATCACATTTGAGCTTCATAGCTGCGGCAAGAATGAACTGCTTGTCCCGGCTATGATTGAGGCAGGTGTGGACATGTGGAACGGCCAGCCGATGAATGACAAAAAGATGCTCTGCGAAAAATATGGTGACAAGATCATTCTGGGCGCCGCTCCTATTACATTGACTCCGGAATCCTCTCCGGAAGAGGTGTTGGAAACCTACTGCCGGTTCGTGGAGACATTTAAGGATTACCGCATTTACAGCAGTCCTGTTATGGGCGTTGCCAACAGCAGGGAAATTCTTTATGAGCTTTCCCGCATTGCTTTTTGCGGCGAAGCATAATAACTGTTTATAAACAGAGCAGGAGGCCTTGATTATAGGAGGACCTCCTGCTTGATTTATTGGATGCGTTCACTGCGGCGGCACGGCGGGAATATGCATCTGATACATGTGAAACCATACCGCGCTTCGCAATAAAAAGCTCGCAGCGATTCGGGAAAGCGGCTGCATCCTGAAAATCGCTGCGAGTTTCTGCATCTGTTGATAAAGTACTGCTTTGATTATTTTTGCCCGTAATAGGCATTGGGGCCATGCTTCCGCATGTAATGCTTGTCCTGCAGACGCTGGGGGGCAGGGGCCGCATTCGCATTCAGAATACGCGTAAATATACCCATTTTTGCGCATTCCTCCAGCACAACGCTGTGGTATACCGCCTGCGCAGCATCCTTTCCCCACGTAAAGGGGCCGTGACTGGCGCACAGCACGGCAGGTACAGCCATTGGGTCAATACCGCGGGAATGAAAAACATTTACAATGGTGAGACCGGTATTTCGCTCATAGTCCTCATCCAGTTCCTCCTGCGTCAGGTGACGTGCACAGGGAACACTGCCGTAGAAATAATCCGCGTGAGTGGTGCCGTAGCAGGGGAGATCTTCACCGGCCTGCGCCCATGCAACGGCATATGGGCTGTGGGTATGCACAATTCCTCCGATTTCCGGGAATTCGTTATACAGCACCATATGTGTCTTCATGTCGGTAGACGGGTTCAGCTTTCCCTCTACCCGATTTCCCTGCATATCAATGACGACCATGTCCTCCGGCCGCAGCACATCGTAGTCTACACCGCTCGGCTTAATGACAAAAAGTCCCTCCTTCCGGTCAATACCGGAGACATTGCCCCAGGTGTATGTAACGAGTCCGCGCTTCGGCAGCTCCATATTGGCAAGATATACCTTTTCCTTCAGTTCTTCCAGCATGATTTTACAGTCCTTTCACAGCAGCAGTTTCAATTCCAAAGGCGTTCTTATAACGCTGTAAAAATGCCTCAAATCCCTCAATATCGGCCTTCTCCGCCATGATGGTTGTGGATGAAGCCTCTGAAAATACCCGGTTGGAAAGGAAGTCTGCAAGGGTTTCCTTTCCTTCCTTGCGAAGCATGTATGCTGCCAGCAGAGCCATACCATAGGGGCCGCCTTCTCCGGCGGTCTCCATGCATGACACCGGCGAGCCAATGGCTGCGGAGAGCATTCTCTGCCCCACTTCAGGGGTCTTGAAGAAACCTCCATGCCCATACAGCTTGTCAATACGTACATTCTCCTCTTTCGTGAGAATATCGAGGCCAATTTTCAGCGTGGCAAGGGCAGAGAGAATGTGTGTCCGCATAAAGTTAGCAAGGGTAAAGGATGCATTTGCCTGCCGCGCAAACACGGGACGGCCCTCATCCAGATTGGTTACACCCTCACCGGAGAAGTAGTTATAGCTGAGCAGCCCGCCGCAGTCAGCGTCTCCCTCCAGTGCCTTGCGGAACAGCATGGTGAAGAGGGCTCCTTTTTCCTGAGGTGCGCCGATCATCTGCGCAAATTCGCCCAAAAGGCCTACCCATGCGTTGATGTCTGATGTGCAGTTATTGCAGTGCACCATTGCAACAGGGGCACCATCCGGCGTTGTCACCATGTCGATTTCGCGGTGCACTCCAAGGGGATGCTCGGTGACGATCATTGCAAAGTCGGATGTGCCGGCGGATACGTTGCCCGTGCGGGGCCGTACGGAATTGGTAGCCGCCATGCCGGTTCCCGCGTCGCCCTCGCAGGGTGCTGCGGGAATGCCAGGCAGCAAATCACCTGCCGGATCAAGGAACCGTGCGCCGGACTCGGTAAGGAATCCGGCATTTTCTCCGGCACACAGCACATGGGGGAGAATGTCACGCAGTTTCCAGGGCATTGTGCTTATGGAGTCGAACTTTTTTACCATTTCCTCATTATAGTCAAGGGACTCCGAGTCAATCGGGAACATGCCGGAAGCCTCTCCGATGCCAACTGCCTTTTCTCCTGTAAGCTGACAATGAACAAATCCCGCAAGTGTTGTGAGATAGCTGATGTCCGAGGTGTGCGCTTCCTTATTCAAAATTGCCTGATACAGGTGGGCAATGCTCCAGCGCTGGGGGATGTTGAAGTTCAGCGTCCTGCTTAAGATATCAGCTGCCTCGGCAGTGATGGTGTTGCGCCAGGTGCGAAATTCACACAGCTGTTTTCCATCTTTGTCAAAGGGCAGATAGCCGTGCATCATGCCGGAAACTCCGATTGCACCAATCTGTGTAAGGGTA
>CAVIFH010000303.1:0-3071 GCA_963641615.1 bacterium
GGCAGTGTGTCAAAGGTGACGCAGGTCAATAAAGCAATCGAATGGGCTTTTTCAGCCAAAAATGTGATGGCGTTTGTATTCCGGTCTTTGGTCATATACATGACCAAACGGGGGCTCTGCCCCCGAACCCCCGGAGTTTAACGCTTTAGTTTTTCCAAGGGAGTGGCACTATCTGTACTTTACGCCGCTTGGGCACAAAAAAAGAGCGGCACTTTGCAGTACCACTCCCTTGCAAAACCTCATGCGCCGCTCAGGTCGCTCTCCAGCGTTGCCCTATCCTGCGCACGAGTAAAAGCATATTTATGGTACCACACAGCAAATGCAGATGTCAATAAACTGAGTGGTGCTATTTCTCCGTGAGAGTGGTGCTAAAACTCCGAGACGGTGGTGCTGAAAGTCCGTGCACGTGGTGCTCTATGGGCGTGATATGCAATAAATTTCAGTTCACGGAGAGCGAGCGTACCCGCAATAACCGTGAATATGTGAAACGTGATTCCGTCAATCTGCTGGATTTCCTTGAGGACGAAGGTTTTGTTCGTCTGAAAGCCGACTGTGGTACTTCTTCCAAGGAAATTTACGAAACCTATACGATGTGGTGCGAGGAAAACGCGATGACGCCCATGAAGCCGCGCTCTGTCAGCGATTTTCTTGTGGCCAATGAGAAGAAATACAATCTCGAGCACACGAACACCATCACCAATTCTGCCGGACGGCGCGTCTGGGGTTTTCTCGGAATTGAGCTGCTGGTGAAGCCTTATACGAACAACAACTGGTAAAAAGCAACGTACATACGTACCGGGGAGATTGCTTCGGTACGTATGTACACAGCGAAAGTGCCATGTTTACCACTGTATAGGAGGTACCGATGAATCAGGAAATAGAAAAACTCAAAGAGGAAAAAGAACGAAATGAAACCATGCTGCGGCAGCTGGAACACAAGCAGAAAGCACTGGAAGCCGAAGAAAAAGGCCTTCGCCGCAAGGAACGCAATCACCGCATTTTCACCCGCGGCGGTATGCTGGAAGCTTTTCTCCTGAAGCCAAC
This sequence comes from bacterium, assembly GCA_963641615.1. GTDB lineage: Bacteria > Bacillota > Clostridia > Oscillospirales > Oscillospiraceae > Faecousia. The sequence goes on from CAVIFH010000303.1 coordinate 1,045, forward strand.
ACTGTTGACAGATGACCAGGTGCATTCTCTCCTGAAAGCCATCTTTCACAAGCCGGAGGTCAACGAAATGCTGAATCACATGATTGAGGAAGCTGAAAGAAGAATTGAGGAGGACGGAAACGATGGAGAGACCCTGTAAGTACAGGGCGCAATTATACACCTCGTCCTCACAAGCTCCATATCGTTCGCCCCGCCGCAAGCGGCAGGGCTCATTCATTCCGCTGCTCGTCCTCTCCCCAACAAGTCTTACGACTTGCCGGGGTCCCCATGTGCTGCTTTGCGTTCTGCGAAGCGTAATGACCGTCACTAATAATGACGGTCACTTTTGGATTTGCCGAGCAAATCACAGGGCTGTGCCCTGCGTCAGCAAGCTGACTACCCGTAGGAGGTGACGAACTATAGCCTGTCCTCATTTCAAAATCTCCATTCGCCAGCGCAGCAAAGGTCAGTCAGCCGTTGCCGGAGCTGCCTACCAAGCCGGAGAGGATCTGTTTTCCGAGTACGATCTCAAGATGAAGCGGTATCGCTACAAATTGCCGGAAGTGAAGCACAAGGAAATCCTGCTTCCGTCCAATGCTCCACCTGAGTACAAAGACCGGCAGACGCTGTGGAACGCAACAGAGCAAGTTGAAAAACAATGGAATGCTCAACTTTCACGGGGCATGGTCATGGCACTGCCGAGAGAGCTTCCGGACGAACAGTATGCGTCCCTTGTCCGAGATTACTGCATGGAGCAGTTTGTTTCCAAGGGCATGTGTTGTGACTTTGCCGTTCACGATAAAGGTGACGGCAATCCTCACGCCCACATCATGCTGACCATGCGGGCCATGGACGAAAACGGTAAGTGGCTTCCCAAGGCGAAAAAGGTTTATTCGCTGGACGAGAACGGCGAGAAAATCCGACTTCCCAGCGGTGAGCCGAAAAGTCACAAAGAGAATACCGTCGATTGGAACAGCCGAGAGAATGCTGAATTATGGAGGGCGGCATGGGCTGATACAGTCAATCGCTATTACGAGAAAAACGGAATTCCGGTACGCCTTGATCTTCGCTCCTATGAGCGCCAAGGGATAGACAAGGTTCCCACCGTCCACCTCGGCCCGGCAGTTGCTCATATGGAGCAGAAAGGCATCCAGACAGAAATCGGAGATTACAACCGAGCCATCAAAGCGCACAATGCCGCAGTCAGCACGGTGAAGCAGCTCATTTCATCACTTGAGACATGGCTTGCGGAGACAAAGGAAAAGCTGGCTGCGCTCTTCGCCAAGGAAGAAAAACAGCCAACGCTCATTTCTCTTCTGAACGATTATAGCAGTATCCGCAAAGCAGAGCGCAGCACATGGAGCAATTCGGCACAGCAGAAAGGTGCCGTGCTTGACGTGAAGTTTAACGCCAAAGCTTTCATGTGGATGCAGTCCATAGGCGTGACTACGCTGGAGGATTTTGAAAATCTCATCGCAGCGCAGAAGCCTATTCTTGACAAAATCTCCGGCAACGACAAGCAGGTGCGCAGGCTGAACAAGAGCATCGAGCATATCGAGAATTTCAAAAAGTATGCGCCCATCCATGCGGAATCCAAGAAAGGCTTTGAGAAGAAAAGAGCCAAGTATGCCGCCGAGCACAAGCCGGAGCTGGACGCATTCTCGAAAGCTGTCCGTTATCTGAAAGCCAACAATCTCACAGTCGCTGACCTGGGCAAATGCCGCAGTCAGCGTGATGCGCTCAGAGCAGAAAATCAGGAACTCCGGAAAAAGCTGACGGCGCTCAATCTCGATCCAGAGATGATTTCCGAAATCCGGCACTGTGTAGATACCGTGCTGAAGCATAAAGGCGAGATTTCGGAGAAAAAGAAAAGTGTGCTTGAGATGCTTAAGGTCAGCCAGCCGACAGACACGCCTAAGCAGAAAAAGCGAGACGAACCCACGCTTTAACAACTGCGCGAAGAACGTCCGCTTTTTTGACCTTTCATAGTAGTAAAGGTCATTAACGGCTGCTCCACCGGATGAGCGGCCTTTCGGAAATTGCAAAAG
>CAVIFH010000304.1:0-3068 GCA_963641615.1 bacterium
GAGATGAAGAAGGGGAGCGCTCCTGCCAGGCTGAGAATAAACCAGCACAGGGCGAGCAAAAACACCAGCACGCCCATTCCGCCGATCCAGTGCGTAAAGCTGCGCCAATACATCAGTCCCTTTGCAAGGCTTTCGACGTCAGACAGAATCGATGCGCCCGTGGTGGTGAATCCGGACACTGTTTCAAACAGCGCGTCGATGTAATTCGGAATGGCGCCGGAGATGAAGAAGGGGAGCGCTCCTGCCAGGCTGAGAATAAACCAGCACAGGGCGACGCAGACCATGCCGTCTGTGGCGTAAAAAGCACTTTTTGCGTCGCGGCACAGGTAATAGACGGGCACGGCGAATATGGCAATGATCGCAATCGTGGCCAGAAAGCCGGACACGGCTGCACTTTCACCAAAATACAGGCTGATGATTGTGGCCGGTATGAGAAGCAGCCCCTCAATCAGAAGCATTTGAGCGGAAAAACGCCCAACCATTTTGTAATTCATGGCAATTCTCCGTTATGCAAAAATGTCATTGAGCTGATACAGTACTTCGCGGCTGTTTGTTACGACAACAACAATATCGCCGGGAAGGAAAGCCGTGTCGCCGTTTGCAAATTCAGGCGCGGCACCATGGGAGACAGATACCAGCAGCACATTCGGCTTCAGTTTGATGTCCCTCAGGGGTTCACCGCAGTGCAGTGTATTTTCATCCACACGGAACTCCATTGCCTCAGCCTGTCCGTCGGCAATGGTATGGACGGTTAAAGCAGCGCCGGTCTGATTCTTCATTGCGCGTACATATCGGGCAATGTTGCTGCTGCAAAGATCCTTCGGGCAGATGACGCTGCCAAGGGACAGATTGTCGATCAGGCTGCGATTGTCAGCATTGCTCAAACGCGTAATTACCTGCGGGACGCCGCAGCTTGCGGCATAGATGGACACGATCATATTCAGCTCATCCCGCCCGGAGCAGGAGACCAGCGCGTCATATTGCGCAATGCCTTCGCTTAAGAGCAGATCCTGGTCGCTGATGTCGCCGCAGATGATGTCCGCCTTCGGCAGCAGCTCACTCAGCTCCTGGCAGCGCCGGTAATCCGACTCCAGAATCTTTACGCTTGTACCCCCTGCGCACAGCTGGGCAGCTAAGTAATAGCCCACAGTTCCGCCGCCGCAGATCAGGACCCGGCGAACCCGGCGCGAAAGAATGCCGAGGCTGCTCAGCAGGGTAGTCAGGTTTTCCGTGAGAGCCGTGACAAAGATGCGGTCGCCCTCGCGCAGGATGAAATCGCCGCCGGGGGCAACGGCAGAGCCATTGCGAAGGACAGCGCAGATCAGCACCTTGCATTTGATGATGGCCTGCAGATCCATCAGCCGAACGTCCCGCAGCTTGCTGTTTGCGTCAATGCGCAGCTCTACAATTTCCATGCGGCCCTTTGCAAATGTATCCCGCCGCAGAAAGCCGGGGTATTTTAACAGCCGGTGGATTTCCGTCGCGGCCTGCTTTTCCGGATTTATGACCATAGAGAGTCCGAATACATCCCGCATGCGGTAGGCCTGGTCATTGTATTCCGGATTGCGGATCCGCGCAATGGTATGGAGCTTCTGATTCATGGAGTGGGCGGTGGTGCAGCAGAGCAGATTGATTTCATCGTGATTGGTTACAGCAATCAGCAGATCCGCTTCCTTCACGCCGGCCTGACTCAGGACCGACATGCTGGCACAGTTTCCCTCTACGGAAATGGCATCGTAGCGCTCTATGCTGGAATTCAGTACGGTGGGATTGCTGTCAATAACCGTGACGTCGTGCCCCTCGGATGTAAATTGCCTTGTCAGGGCAGCGCCTACCTTGCCATCGCCGGCAATGATAATCTTCATAGAGACCTCCGTTAAGTGAGATAAGGCAGCGCCGGATCATCCGAACCGGATACCCTTTATCCGGCGGATTATCCCTGCGGTGCTGCTGTGCGCATATTATAACAAATCTGACCTGCTTTTACAATGCAGAAATAATTGATACCGACACATACACCGGTGAAAAAATCTGGATATTTTGCGCCTCTTATGCTATAATGAAAAAACGCGTTGGGTAAAGGAGAAAAGTGAAATGGAATTATCCGGTTTTGAATACCTGATCTACGGATTTGTATCCGGGCTGGCAGAGGTTTTTCCTATTTCTGCACGCGCGCATAAAATCATTCTGATGAAGGTTTTGGGCGTTGAGGAGATCAGCAATATCTCAAGCCTTTTTATACACATTGCGGTGCTGGCTGCGGCGTATCTGTCGTGCCGGGGATATCTGAACAAGATGAGGCGTGCAAGGAGCCTGGCCAGAGTGCCCAAGAAGCGCCGGAAGCGCCCGCTGGATGTGTGCAGCCTGATGGATTCCAGATTCCTGATTACGATGATCCTGCCGGTTGTTCTGATGATGCTTTTCGGCAATAAAATTTTCAGCGCGAGCTTCAGCCTGATTGCAATTTCAGCATTATTGCTCGCAAACGGATTCCTGATGTACATTCCGCAGTTTTTCCCCGGGTGCAATAAGGATGCCCGTTCCCTTTCCAGAAAGGAAGCAATTTTTATGGGCTTGGGCGGCGGGCTGTCCATCGTCCCCGGTATATCCGGTTTGGGCGCATCCGTGTCCATCGGCTCCCTTTGCGGCCTGGACCGGGGGTATGCGCTGAGCATGTCCCTGATGATGAATATGGCATACTGGGCCGGCATGATCGTATATGACATCGCGAATATCATACGTCACGGCCTCGGCATCCTCTCATTTCAGTGGTTTATCGTCTATGTTTTTATGATGGCTCTTACGTTTGTGGGTGCGACACTTGCAATTCGGGTGATGCGAATCCTTGCATCCGAAAAGGGATACCATGTATTTTCCTATTACTGCTGGGGAATTGCTCTGTTTACATTCGTATTGAATCTGATGGCATAAGGAGATCCAAAGTCAATGGCAAAAAAGAAGACCGCGCCGCCGAGCAAAGCGTCCATTGCGGCTGCGAAAAAGAAGAGTGCGCCGAAGAAAAGCACAAAACCCTCCGGAGCACCAAAAAGCAGTGCGAAGGTTAAGAC
>CAVIFH010000305.1:0-3045 GCA_963641615.1 bacterium
TGTATTGTGAGTTTTCTGAACTGCAGGATTGGGGCAAAAGATCCGGTGAAGGCCACAGACAAACCCAGCGGTATTGCCTTAGGAAAGACGGAAGCCGTCCTCATTTAAATCCAATGTGGCGCAGTAGTAGGCACGCATTGCGGCGGCAAGGCTTTCGCTGTCGGCGACGGAGGCAGTCTCATAGCAGCTGTGCATGGCAAGCTGAGGCAGCCCAATGTCAACCGTCGGCACCGATACATGCCCGACGGAGATGCATCCCAATGTGCTTCCCCCGGGAATGTCCGCACGATTGTAGTAGGTCTGTGTGGGGACGCCGGCCTTGCTGCAGATCTGGCGGAAGATCGCGGCACTGATGCCGTCCGTGCAGTATCGCTGGCTGGCGTTGAATTTTACCACGATGCCGCCTCCCATAACCGGGGCATTATCCGGGTCGGCAAGCTCCGGGTGATTGGGGTGTACCGCGTGGGCATTGTCCGCGGACACAAGGAAGGACCGGCTCAGCAGCTGACGTGCGTCACAGCCCAGCGCCTCGGCAATCCGGAAAAGCACATCTGAGGCGTATGTGGAATCGGCACCGCCAATGGTGCGCGATCCGATTTCCTCGCTGTTAAAGGCGCAGAAGACGGGGATATCTCCGCTGCTTCCTGCGTTCAGGAACCCGCGGAAGCAGCCCCATACACACTGCAGGTCATCCAGTGCCTGGGCAGAAATATATTCCTCATTCACGCCCCACACTTTTGCATCCTCGCGGACATAGAGCGTCAGGTCATGCCCCAGTATTTTCCCACCTGCCGCCTCCTCAAGCATTGCGTTCAGCTTTCCGGTGGCATCCGCCCCACCAAGCAGGGGATTCAGGTCCATTACCGGGTTCCATTTATATCCGTCATTGGCCTGACGGTTCATATGGATGGCAACGCTCGGAATCAGCATCAGATCCCGGTCGATATCCACAAGCACCGATTTGGCACCGTCTTCTGTCTGCACCAGTACCCGCCCTGCAACGGAAAGGGGCCGATCCAGCCAGGGGGAGAGCAGCATCCCGCCATAGCGCTCCGCCTGCAGGGAGGTATACTTGCCATGCTTCTCGCCGTTCTCCTTCAGCTTGAGGCTCGGACGGTCGGTATGAGCGGCAGCAAGCAAAAAGCCGCACGGTCTGCATTCGGGGATGCGGAAGGCAATCACCGCCGCCCCGCCCCGGGAAACATAGTATTTTCCACCGGGGGTGAGGTGCCATTCTTCACCCTCTGATAAGTTTACATAATCATTCTCCTCCAATTCCTGCCGCAGCGCCGCCTGCGCATGATAGGGACTGTGGGATTTATTCAGGTAGTTGCACAGAGACTGAATCAATTCATTCATATCAGAGACCCTCTTTTACCATTTCGCAGAAAATATCAATTTTCTGCTCTACCTCTTCCAGCGCGCTGCGCCAGAATGCAATATCGGTCAAGTCAATTCCGGCAACCTTTGCGGTGTCTTCCGCACTTGCAATGGTTGTGGTATAGAGCAGACGCTTGTAGGTCGGCACGAAGGCGGCTCCCTCCTGCACATATTTTGCATACAGACCCCGGGCAAACAGGCCGCCGAAGGCGTAGGGGTAATTATAGAAGGTGGAGCCGTAGTAGTGGCTCTTGCACACCCACATATAGGGGTGGCGCAGAGTTTCGTCCAGGCCGTCACCATAGCTGTCGGCCTGGGCGGTCAGCATCATATCGCACAGCTCCTTCGCGGGCATGAATTTCTCCCCGCGATTGCGCAGGACCGCATCCTCGAAGCGGAAGCGGGAATCGATATCCACAATAATCTGTGTGACGTCCGCAAGCTGGCTCTCTATCAGGTTCAGCTTTTCCTTCGGGTTTGCCGCATGGGCGATGGCGTGATTCATGACGACGCACTCGTTGAAGGTGGAAGCGGTTTCGGCAACAGGCATGGAATAATCCCGGTTCAGCGGGCGATGGGAGCGGATGCACTGGTTGTGATAGGCGTGGCCAAGCTCATGTGCCAGGGTTACGACATCTGACAGCGTGCCGTCAAAATTTGTGAGGATGCGGCTTTCGCCAAGGCAGGGAACGCCGGCACAAAACGCGCCGCCGGCTTTGCCGTTTCGGGGATAAAAGTCGATCCACGCATTGTCAAAGGCCCGTGCGACCATGTCGCTTAGCTCTCCGTCAAAATGGGAGAACAGATCTACCAGATAATCCCGGGCCTGCTGCACCGTAAACCGGGTGCTGCACTCCCCCATGGGGGCAAAGAGCTCATACCATGGAAGGCCATTTTGATAGCCCAAAGCTTCTGCCTTTGCCCGCAGATACTTGCGGAATTTCGGCAGTTTTTCGTCAATGGCGGCAAACATGGCATCAAGAGTTGCCTGCTGCATATTTGCATTTTCAAGGCTCCGACTCAGGGGGCTTTCATAGCCGCGCAGGGCGCATTCATTGAGAGTCTCCAGCTTCAGCGAATTGAGGGCATAAGCAACCGGATCTTCAATCGCTTTATAGCACCGAAGCTCTGCCTCATAGGCGTCCTTTCGGACGGATGCATCTGCGCTGTAGGCAAGGTTCCGGACGGCGGACAGGCCGATTTCCTCTCCGCGGAAATTTGCCTTTACGGTGCTGGTCAGATATTGCTGCAGCTCTGCCCATGCGCTGCTGCCGGAGATTTTAAGCTTGGCCATAACCCGCTCACCGATGCCGGGCAGATTGTGACTGCTGGATTTGCGGCGCTGCTGCAGCAGAAAACGGTAACCGCCCAAATATTCATCGCTGTCAATCAGCGCGTCAAGATCGGGAAGAGATGCCGTCCAGCTTTCAATCGCTGCATTGGGGGCGGCACTTTCACTGAAAATGCTCATGATTTTGCCCATCTGAGAGCCGGCTTCCGCGTCGGAGGTGTCTGCGGACTGCCGCAGCTCCGCGTATAAAAAGAGCTTTTCCGCCAGGTTCGCAAGGGTTTCCTGCAGATGCAGGCTGCGCTTCAGCAGAGAAATCGGCTCTCCATCCAGTGACTCTGCAAGGGCACTTAGCGCCATCACCGTCTGCTCCAGGG